>JAEOTK010000201.1 GCA_016839875.1 Candidatus Heimdallarchaeota archaeon | reverse complement strand
TATCAAATTCAACCAAAACTTCAATGAATCCTCCTTGATCAACAAAATAGAAGAGACTGAAATATCCATTTCCATCAGTGTAGATTTGATATTCCACCCCTAAGATTGTTAGTGTTACAAGTTCATTTACAACAGGCAAATCATTTGAAACAAGCCTTCCTCTTATCTCGATTGTTTCTTGATTTGTACAAGAAATATCTGATAATTCTTCAAACGAACTTGGAGCTTGAATGCAAGTTATGTAAGATATAAATGGATCAGCTGCAAGATAGTAAAGAATGGAGTCTTGATAGTAATCAGCTGTATTGATAAGAATGTTCAGCATATCACCAGCATCTAAAGTAAGAATAATGTCAATAGATGCAATACCAGAGCTGTTAGTTACTACAGTGTATATCTCATCCCAGAAATCAAAATAATTAGGCATAGAAACATAGATTTGAACAGAAATATTTTCCAAAGGATTGCCAAAATGATCAGTAACAAAAGTATCAACATGTAAGATTGAATTATAGATGTACGTGATGTTATTGCTAATATTCACAGAAATTATTGCTTTATCATTTAATAGAGTTAAAGGTACTGCTTGTTCAAACAAACTATAGTTCATCGAATTAACTTTGATATATATCAGATGATTACCTGGAGTAAAGAATTCTGCTGGAAAAGACAAAGATCCATATCCAGTTGAATTTGTTTGGAATATTCCTAAGGTTGTATTTATCGCTGTGTTCTCATCATAGAGAATGATTTCAAAATTGAGATTAGGGATGAAGTCTCCATCACTGTCAAAGAACCGTATATCTAGATCTAAAGGCTCGTTCCAATATCCTTCTATTCCAGCTGGAGCTTGTAATGAGATGTTATTTTGAGATATGTTAATATCGCCATAAGTTGTGGGAGAATAACTATAAAGATTCGAATCCATTGAAATTACTATCCAATATGAGTTAGAATAATATCCTGCATTCCAGTCTAAGAATCCAATAGGAGTTACAGCCCAACCTGAAGTATTTGTAGCAACAATGATAGGTAAAATCAATCCTTGCATATAGAATTGTACCATCAAACCAACTATTGGATTTCCTTCATTATCCACAACTCTGGTTTCAAGAGAATAGAGAGTTAAAGAAGCTGAACCAACTGCACTGCCATAAATACAATCAATTCTGGGAGCTTGAACTTGAATAGGCTCTTTTTGCCTTTCCGTAGCACTGAAATCATCAAGTATTCCTGCAGATGATTTGAAATAGAGAATACCTGAAGCATCAGAAATCAAGTAATTCACTATAGCAAATCCTTCAATGTCAGTTAGCTCAGAAGAAAGAAAAGACCATGAGGAATTGTCTTCTGAAATATAGAAACTCACATTTATGTTAGTTAAAGGTTGAAGATACATATTTTCGACTTTTGCTATTATGTCAATTTCATCAGAGTATTCAGCAGTTGGAGGAGAAGTGAGTGTAAGATACTCAGGAATGAGAGAATCCAATATTTCTATGTCGCAAAAATCTGAAGAACTGTCATATGAGCGTAGAGGATCATAATAAGCTACTGTAAGTCTATGATGTCTATCAGCAACTACTGCAGAATCGAAAATTACTGTTGTTTGACCACTTAAATTCACAGTTGAGGTTTGGAGTAATGAACCTGAATAAACTTCGAATTGCATATCAATATTGTTCTGTTCCTCCCAACCTGAATTATAGGTGAATATCTTATTATCATCAGATCCAGAAACATCATTCGAATATTGAAGAGAGAAATTACTCGCTGATTCAAGTATCGCATAATAGTCTTGATCAGCTGTTAGTTGGTTGTCCACTTGTAATGAGAGAGGATGATCCCAATACATAAAGAGTAGTGGAGAGTTAACATTGTTTTTGTGAAAATTATAATTGTGATATGTTACTTCATATTTCATTAGATAGTCTGATTGGTAATTCAGGAGATTATCTGAAAGATAGAAGTCAATTTGGTTAGATGATAATGAAGTAATTTGAGAAAGATTAAATGAAAAAGACATGAATTCTGCATTATATGGGATTGAAAATTGGGTTGCAATCTGTTTATGAGATAGAGCTCCAACAGCTGTATCTTCATCTACTAGAACGGATACTAGGTCATACCAGTAATGATCTCCATGATCAACAGGAAACATTCCCAGAAGCTCAAATTCTGTAGTAGCAGAAGCTTGAACCACCTCATTCTTCTGTATAATTGAAGCATTGGCAACAGCTGAAGTATAACTCGAATATGTAGCCGGAGAAAGCCTTGGTAATGAGTTATCTTTAGATGTATCAGTATATTGTTTCTTATCCTTGGATGAAACAATCTTGATTATCTGTTGTTGAGTAGATTCAGATGAGCTAGTATCAATTGTAAAGCTGTATGCATCTTCAGCATCTGAAGTCGAATTAACAAAGAATCCCTCCACTATTGTTTGAGTTAGAGGAAGAGGGACAATTAAGAATAGGAAGAGAAAGAAACCAGCCCTTTTCATAACATTATCACCTCAGTCTATGGTAGCAAACTCTGTCTGAACTTCTTCTTCTTCTTCTTCCTCAGGAGTTTGTTGATCTAAACCCAAACCAATTTCTAAAGCTAATTTTTTATGTTTAGCTTCGTTTTCAACGTCACAAATCCCAAAAACTCCTATGGAAAAGTGGCATTCAACTTGAGGAAGCCATCCACAGTCAGTAATTAGTGCTCTTCGAGCATTTGGAGCTTCATACTGATTCCTAATTTTTGAGGTTGCTCTTCGTAACCATAAACGGATATCACTTGCATGTCCCAGAACAAATCCACCAACAGGCATTACTTTGTCCATTGCAGTTGCAAAAGGATCAGGATTTGCCATCACTTGGTTGGTGTATACAACTGCTAAATCATATGCTTCAGCAATTCTCATTAAGGAATGCAAAACTCTATTCAGGTGTTTTTGTCTATCAGCAAGTTGACCTAGTCCTCCATATTCACTTCTGAATGGATCCATGAGACTGTCAACGATAAGTAATTTGACATTGTTCTTTGGAATGATTCTTCCAGCTTCTTTGATTGCTTGTTCAATCTGAGCTAAGGTTCTTGCAGAAGCAACTACAAATTTGCTTGTATCTGGTTTATCTTTTGGTAAATTGTATGTGTACTGATAATATGAGAGAATCTGTTTCAATCTTTGTACATTAAATGAACCTTCAGTGTCTAACCAAATTACTCCTGCCTCCAATCCTCCAAAATCCTTAGGAAGGAGAGTGTTCGCGCTCAGAGTATAACATATCTGAGTTTTCCCAGACTGAGGAGAACCATATAATTCTACAAATGTTCCTGTAGGTATTCCTCCTTGAAGTATATCGTCTAGTTCTTTTGCACCTGTGAGTATCTTAGATCTGACCGTCTCCAATTCCTCTCTCTCTTCAAGAGAAAGAAAGATTTTCCCTTCTGATTTGACTTCAAGATTTTCAAACAGAAGACTTGCAGTAGCATCACTAATTCCAGGAAGTTGTTCTAGTTGTTTCTTTGTTAAAGCTTGAATTCCCCTAGGATCAACAATTCCTTCTGTCGTTAGTACTTTGTGTACTCGTTTTTTCATAGTGTCTGAAAGACCTTTAATGCCTGACAAGAATTTCATTAATGGATCTGCTTTATTAGTGGTTTTTTTCGCACTTCCAGCAGCTTTTTCAGCTTTTTCACTATTTTTATTTAAGCTTGCCATGTCTTTTCTAAGTTTATATTGTGAAATTGACTTATAAAGTGAGAAAAAACTTGACCGAAAATACTCTTCTAAGTTAGTGCTTGATTACTTCGTTTTTCTTTAGATAGGAGGTAGTCTATCTCCAAAATTCCTTTACTAGTTTCTAATAGTTTAGAGATCTTTTCTGCTTCATCTTTCTTACCTGTAAAATAGTTGATTGACTGAAACATCTTCATAAATCTGTAAATGCTTTCTCTCCAATCATTAATGAAACTATCACTTACATTGTATTTTGAACAGATATCTATAACCTCCTTCCCATTAACTATGTCCTGAGCGAATTTTATCGCTTGCAGTGAGGAAAGTTCATTTGATTTGATCTCTTGCTTAATTCTCTTATCTTTGGTGATAAACTGTTTCAGGTATTGAGTTATGGTAATCTCTTGGTTAGTACTACAAAATTCTAAGTAATCTAGGAAATCGTAAGGGTGAATAAAATATCTTGCATTTATCTGTCCCATGTATGTAAGATTAAGTTTTTCTCCAGAGGATTTAACAATGAATCCTTCTTTAGTTAGAAAATCAAAAATTCCATAATTGTTCAGCCATCTTTCTTGAGCTTCAGGATATTGTTCTAACAAAAATCTCTGATGTCTGCAAATGAAGTTAGAATGTTTATTTTGGCAGGTACAACTTCTCCTAGACGGAGATAGATAGATTTGGTGTAATTTTGATTGTTCTCTGATATTAGCAACTACAGCTGCTTGATTTAAGCCTTCTATTGATTGAATTGATAGTTTTCTTCCATGAATCCCGCGAGCACTATCGAACCTTTTGTAAAAGTCTAAGATTTCTCCTGTATCAAGATTAGAACTAGTTGATGAAAATAGAGCATTCATCAGCTCATAGTCAGTTACATTTCTCATCAACTTGGTTCGTTTTTGATAGAACCACAGAGAATCCTCAATATAATCTATCAGATTTGTTAACTTACTAGAAAATGCTTCACTATTATGAAACATGCAATCTTGAAAATACTTAACCAGAAAGTCGTAATCACCAAATTTACTTTCAATTGCATGGTATATGGGAACATATGTGTTTTCACTGCTTAAGTCGAAAAACCTTCCTTCAGTCTTTTTCCTCATCCTCTCATTAGATACAAGGACAATTCCTTTTCCTTTGTCTTTATATCCTAATCTTCCTGCTCTTCCTAGCGTTTGAAAAACCAAGTTATTTTCAGAAGTTATTCTACTGTGTTTCAATGTGTAAACTGAAACATCAGCAGGTAGATTTACTCCAGCTGCCAATGTTGATGTTGAAACTAAAATGTCAACATCTCCTCTTAGAAACATCTCCTCAACAAACATTCTAATTATATCGCTTAAACCAGCATGATGATAAGCTATACCTTTTTGAATAACATCCTTTAGAAGCGAAGGGAAATATGCATTTTGCAATGCTTTAGAGATACTTTCATCCTCTACTGAACCTACAACAGAAGCGAAAATATCATCAAAACTGGTATCCTTCTTTGCTTTCTTTTTTTGTGCAAGATTCTCTGCTACAAATTCGGTTTCAGAACGAGATTGACTGAATACTAGTATTTGATTTTGTTCATTCTTAATGTTGTTAATGAACTTAATTGTATCTGGAGAGATCTCAAGTGAATAGCTTAGTGGTACTGGTCTACTATTCTCGATTATAGGAACAACATTCAGCCAGTCAGCAATTTCAATAGCATTTGATATTGAAGATGATAGTAAAATTAATTGTGCCTTGTTCTCGCTTCTTTGCCATTCTAATATAATCTCCTCAATTGTTGTTCCTCTTTCAGTTCCCAAGAAATGGAATTCATCAAGACATAGAATTTTGAGATATTTCTTTAGAAGAGGATATCTCTTTAGTAATGTCAAGAATTTCTCATATGTTCCTACAATAATATTTGCTTCAGCCACATCTTCTTCCCTTATCTCCACCCCTCCTACAGCTAACATTACCTTAATTCCGGTTTGTTCAACCAAAATTGAGAAATTGTTAAACTCTTGAATTGCTAAAGATTTGTATGGTAAGACAAAGCCTACTTTGAATCTTCTAGGTGAATTTAGGAATTTGCCATATATCGAGTGGAAATATTCCATGATGAATTTCTCTGTTATAAACGTCTTTCCTGCAGAACTTGGTGCAATTGCAAGAACATCTTTCTTATGTTGAAAAGCATTTAGGCATTTATTCTGAAACGCTGTTAGATCCTTTTCATTCAGCATTTTATCATGCATTATTCATTCTCTTCCTCAGTTTTGAAATCAATTGATTTACAATACTACCCTTTTCCTTATCTGTAAAATCGAAAACAAAAGAATCAGATTCTTCCTGTATGATTTCGATTATCTTCTTTCTCTTTTTTTGTTCTGTTGTATGCTTTGATCCAACTATCTTTAGTAGTGCATATTCGCTGATCAATTGCATAGAGTTTTCAAATGGCTCCGGCATACTTTGATTTTCAAAAAATGTGCAGATTTCTTCTAGATATGTTTCTATGTCCATATTTGGGTAAAATCTCATCTTGATTTGCATAAGCGAAGCTATCGTTTTTTTAGCAGCAAAAACAAACTCCTTCTTCGGTATATCAATTGAGAGTTCTAAACCTCTCAGTATAACTTCAGGATTTTCAGAACTAAGGAAATCCGTGATTTTCTTGTTCTTTTTACCTATTTTTGATAATTCTGGAATCTCTGTTAGGAAGACTTCTCTTTCAAAGTCTCTCCATTTATCAGATTTTAGTTCATTTTCTATAATTCTGTTCACATTTTTTTCATCTTCATCTGAAAGTCTTTTTCCTTTAAACGAAGATTGAATCTGGATTTCATCAATAAGAGAGAGAGATTTATCAAAAATTCTCTTTTGGATTTTTGCAGGTATATTCTTAAGCGATTTCTCTTCAAGAATTAAGTTTGTTAGAGATGCTCTAAATTCATTGAGTCTATGGTAATCGTCTTCTTGACTGCTATCTATATCAGACATAAGTTTCTTAAGAATAAGATTAAGAGCTCCAAGTTTCTCTTTGACTTCATCTTTAGAATCCCTAATATCTTGAATACTTTTTCTTATGTTCTGAAGACTTTCTCTATCATTATCTAATTCATGTGTTTTTGTTTGAGTGTCTTCAATTAATGATGATTCAACAAAGGAAGATAAATCGTCTTTTGAACCTGATTCTTGTTTCTGTAAATTCTCAGCTTCTTTATTCCTCTCTTTGATTAATTCTTTGTACTTCAATTTATCCAGAAACTTCTTTCCTCGAGGAGTAATTTTCGTCCAATATTCTCCTTTTTTTCCTCTTTTATCAACTGTTTCTATGAAAATATATCCATATAATTCAAGAATAGATACGGTTTCCTTGACATCCTTAGTTTCCCTATTTGGGAAGAGATTAACAATTGATTCAGTATTTATCCCTCTGTTCACCTTTGTTGAGAGTTTTTCTAATACGTCTAACATAACAGGATACAATTTCGAAAATTCTTCTAAGTTAGGAGATATTTGTGTTTCTCCAAACTTATCCTCGATTTGCTTTGATTCCTTTTGCATAACCCTTTCAAGTTTCTCTGTATCATGTCTATCTGCTTCATCTGGAAAGAATCTTAACAAAATAGGTTTCTCCTGAAGATCTTCTCGTACTAACAAAAAATTATTCTTAGGTAGTCGTCGAATAAACTCATGTTGGATTTTATCCAACCCATGGGAATCAGAAATTAGTTTTAGACACCTAGCTGATTTCAGATTACCAATGATTCTATTGTGTGTAAGATCAAAAACAGCTGAAGCCAATTGAGATGGGAAAGGTGTAGAAAATATAAGTTTGAAAGGGCTGTTTTCAAGTTTTTTGAGTATATGTTTTAAAATTGTTTTTTCAATTTCTCTTGAGAAGAATAATTCAGCATCATCGATATAAATCAGGATATCTTCATCAAAATCCATTACTTGAGTGATAACAGTTAATTGAAGTAAAAATGAATAAAGGAAAAGCTTCTGAATTTTGTAACCTTGAGCACTAAAATCGATAATTTTACTGGATGAAAACAGCTGTTCTAATCCTCTTATTTCATTGATTCTAGTTGTTTCACTTATACTAACATCCCTTATGTCATTAATCAAAGCTCTCACAGTAGAAAGCTGAAAATCAGTAATTATCAAACCACCAGGATCTACAGTTAACATTGTGTAGAGGTCATCCAATGATACTGGTGTATCATGACGTGGGAAGAGTATCTCTTCTTGTTCCTCTTGGTATTCATTTACATAGAAATCTATGAGATCTCTCAATAAAACAGCTGCATCATTTCTCACATCTGATACTGCTTTGATAATATCTATAAAATTTCCAAGATATTGAGACGAAATCTTTTCAGTCATATAAGATTCTGCTGTGACTGGAGTTAATACATTAAACAGAAAATCCTCACCTAATGTTAGATAGTCAAAAGAGGATTTTATCCTATCCTTGAATTCCAGATTAGATTTGGGATCTAGTAAAATGAAATTCTTATTTTGTTCAAATAGCTTACATGTTATAATCTCTCTAGTTCTTTTATCTCCAGATATTAACAAAGGAAACATGGGGTTAGGTGGAAATCCTATTGGAGAATCATTATCAGCTAGACCAATTAGCAAATTGTCATCTGATGTTATTCCTGTGGGAAATGAGAATACGCTTTCAGGTCTCAAATCTACAGCTGGACCTGGTTTGAACGATTTGTGAAAATCTGTGTTTTTTTCAATTACAGCATAATCCTTAGTCAAATCACTAAATATTTTGTTATCAGAAGATAGAAAATTACTATGATCGAGAGTACTGTAAAGAATAAATTCCTCAAGAGTACTTCCTAATATTCTGCCTACTCTACCTACGTTCTCAAGCTTCTGCTTCAATTCATTTCGCAGTAGAGCTCGAAAATCTTCAACCAGTTCTTCTATAGAATAAAAAGATTCTAGAAGGCTGAATTCTTTCCATACTTTTACAATATAGAATGATAGGGAAACCTCAATTGAGCTGTTATCTTCAACAAAGAGATCATCAAGAAGTGTATTCTTTGTTTTCGATTTTGTTGTATTCTCTTCCTTTTTATTCTTCTTTGAAACATTTCCTGGAATAAACATTCTATGTAAGGAAATCTTAAGATGCTTCAGCTGATTCAATAACAAAAGTAGAGGATCTTTTTTCTCCTCTTGTTTCTGGTTATATGGGAATCTCTTCTTCGAATCTTCTTCTACATCTATTGCTTTGTATGGTTTAATGATAAAAGTCGCATAAATTGTAACTTTATTTTTATCCTTCAGGATATATAGAGTCTTCTTTGGACCATATAGTCTGTTTGTTTGTTTTTTTCTTGTTGGAAGTCTAAGCATTTTTTTTCCTCTCCTTCTCTACTCTTTTGAAAAACCTAGATTTCACGAAAGCATTAACAGCCGGAAAAATATTCCTTGAAGTTGGATTTAATGAGACATTCAAACCTCCAGTTTTTGCCCTCTCTATAATCCCAATTCCTTCACTTTTGCTCCATTTTATTTGTTCATCTCTGAATGAAGATTTGTCTTCTGGGCATAGTATGTAAAGCTTATTACAAAATGGAAGATATATCTGAGGATGTTGTAGATAAAGTCCATTTTCAGCTTCTACGAAGATAATCTCATCAGTTTGATCATCGTAAGCTGCAAGGTCTATTCTAATATATTCTCTTCCTTCTAGATAATTATCGTAATAAATCTGATTTACAATAGGGATAGTTAACTCCTTCACAACTTGCTTTTCTTCGTTTTTCCATTTATCAGCAAGTTCATCTACTAACTGATTCTCAATACTGTAAGCCATGTTTCAACCTATTATACTTGAATTGATTTAAAAACGAGGATAATACTCAATCTAGAAGTAGATATTCAAATGAATATTCTTTATTCCAGAATTATCGAATCGAATCTTAAATCTCTCCTCCTCTACAAGTAAATTTGTATCCATCCCATCATTCTCCGCTAAAACAGTCAAATCACAAAAAGATTCGATAATATCTTCAGCCGGAGCTGAATCCTTGTAAGAAAAACCATTAACCAGAATTACTTTACAATGCTTTTCATCAGCTAATAGATAAAGTGTCTCAAGGATGTTTCTTAATCTCATTCTTCTTTCTTCTTTGTGTATTTCCCCTCGAATGTAATCAGTGATATGATCTATAACAATTAATCCAACCTCATTTGGATTAATCAACTTGAACTGTTCAATTTGTTCCTCCAATTCTGCCAAATTGCTGGTTGATATTGGATAAAGATGTTTACTCAATTCTTTGTGTTCTTTCCATCTATTATCAGCTATCATTAATTTCATTCTTTTCAAAAATGATGTTGAATGACTGGTAATCAGAAAGTATGAATTTTGAGGAAATATCTCAATAGCTGCCTGTATTGCGAAAGTTGTTTTTCCGCTGCTAGGAGGACCATAGATGTGTATTAGATTATTTTCTTTTCTAATGTCGATAAAGCTGATTTCATCAACCTCTTCGAGGATTGGTTCGCTTTCTATTTGAACATCATTGATTTTCTTTTCTGGAGATCTAATCTCTTTTGTAGATACTATTGATGGTATCTCAGAAATTTGACTTGTTCCTTGAATTACTTCTTCTTCATTTTTAGCAGTTTTCTCAATCGTTTCTTCATTATCCATAGGATATTTTACGCTTGAAAAAGGTGTATTATTGTCATTCACCAAATGGGTCAGCCTCGATTAACTTAGCTTTTTTGGTTTTGACGAATTTCTCCTCTTTTGCTTCACCTCTATGATGATAGAATGGTATCATCAGTGCTAGAATAAAGGCACCCTGAGCAAGTGTTTCTATACCTACAAGATAATGTAGAAGTAAGTAAATTGGTATACAAAGTACTACTACTTTTGCTAACCATATGAAGATCGATTTGATGCTTACTCTAATCAGCTCTTCTGATTCGTGATAGCTAGGAGCTGACATTAGAATTATAGCAAAAGCTAAAACGTAGAGAGTTATACTTATCCAGGTTTGTTCAATATCATAAAGATATCCAGCCCAGTAGAATATGAAAGACCCAACATATGTCAGAATTAGCAGTGGACCGATTACGTTCGAAGTTATTCTGCAATCAAAACTCACAACTTCTTCGGTTTGAAATACAGATTTCTCCAAATCGGTTTCTAAAACTTTTACTCCGTATAACCAGTAGAAAAACCGTTTTACAGGATGGCGAACTAAATTACCAATAAAAGATATTAGCTCAAATATCTTTCCAGGCATAAAGGATAATATCCATCTTAAGAATAGAGAAATCAACCAAAACTTGAGATAAAATTCTATTATATTCAGGAAAAACATATCTTCAATCATTTGTCTCATCTCCTTCATTTTCTGTTACTTTGGATGGGGGTAGTGGAATTGATTCTACATCAGTACTTTGCATACTATTAGATGTAGTTTGACCATTTCCATTATTCTTGAATTTCTGTTCTAAGAAAGTATTGAGTTCAGCAGTTACATCTTCTGGAATTACTATTGAGATATACTCATCTGCTAGTTTCATGATGTAATTCTCTATATCGGAAGAAGATGGAAATTCTATCTCCAAAAATTCTATGATCTTTAGTAAATATGAATAAGAAGGATAGAAAAATGGAAGATTGTTCTTATCGCAAAACAAGTAGACTGTTTTTAGAAATTTATCTTGTTTTATTTGATAGGTCTTTCCAAGATTATTTTCTATACTTTTCTTGTAATAGCCTTTTGCAGCACTCAAGAAAGATTCAAATGAGAAATCAAGTTCTTGTAGAAGAACCTCTACCATCATATTTCTTTGTTGAGCTTCTTTATCAGAATATTCTGTCTTTGGAACTTCAGCCTGAAGAACCTCTTCTGTTTCTGTCTCAATAATTTCTTCCTCAATTTTTTCCTCTAATTCAATAATTTCATTTGAAGAAATAGAGGATATACTTTCATTTTCTGATTGATCGCTAGATATCTTGATTATTTTCGAATAAGTTGGGAATAATTCCTGTAGAATCTCTGATGTAGGAGCTTCTAACTCAATTCTATTCTCTATCCTCAATTCTGAAATCAAATCAATCGCCTCATAAAAAAATGTCTCTCTCAATTTTAGAAGAGCATTTGAAAAAGATCTTATTCTACATCTTGTAGAAGCACCTTTAAGGAGCAGAACTTCATATCGAGATGAATCTACTACACTGCAATGATACTTCAAACTGATTTTTCTCAATGAAGTTCCTGAAAGGAAACTGAATAAGGAATTTGTTGATGATATCGAACTTATAGTTTGAACAATGACTGGAGTGAGTAATAATTTTCCTTTGTCTTTTTTCGATAAAACAAATCCTCCAGATTTGAAGACATCACTTATAATAATTGAGTTGTATTCAAGCAGTTCCATCTCTGGAGAAAGCTTTTCTTCTATCTCATAATCCTCTACATCTTCTTCTTCTTTTGAATCTTTTGCAACAGTTTTTCGACCAACATAATTTACTGCTTCAACTACTAAATATGCTCCAACTACTGCAATGATACCAAGGCTCCACTTCATTTCTGGATTCCAAACAATAAGCAAAAGAACGAATAAAAACAACCAGAAGATTATTGCAATGAATATCTGGAAATACAAAGGAAACTCTCCTTTAGAATAGAGTTTCTCCTTTATACTATTCTTCTGATTTTTACTAAATTGCTTTAGTTTGCTAAATATAGTGGATGTAAATGCCATGCTCATTTGTACAATCAGTGAATTGGTTTTTAAAGTAGGAGAATCTATTTGAAATTAGACTAAAATCTATGAATCTTGAGAGAGTTGAGCAATCTCTAAAATGAACTCATCATTTTCAGTAAGCTGTTTTTTCTTCAGTTTGTGTCCTCTGTAAATTCGTAAGACAATTCCCAATAACAACCAACAATCAAAGAGCACAAACAATCCAATAGCTATATTCTTCGGAGCTTTGAAGAATGGTATATCAACTATCTCACTAGGAATACCTGGTTGTGTTTCTTCCGAAGATTGAAGAATATTATATTGGAGATTATCTATAGTTACAGTTGCACCATGTCCCAGTATTGAAAGAACTACTTCAATTTCGACAAATCCTTCAGTTAGAGCAAGTTGATCCTCAATCTTTGTCTCTCCCGAAGATGAAATAG
>JAEOTK010000200.1 GCA_016839875.1 Candidatus Heimdallarchaeota archaeon | reverse complement strand
TTTTCCCTGCTTCAACATAGATGTCAATTACGTCATCTATTGCCATGTTTTGTAGAAGATCGAAACCTGCTCCTTTGTTTATTGGAAGAGCCATTTGTACATGGATTTCTGGAGCAACCGCAACATCTAGAAGTCGTTCTCCATGGATTCCAATTAAAGTCTTCTTGCTTTGAGATAAATACTCCTCTCCATTCCTTAACAAGGGTAAAGCATCTATACTGGATGTAGCCATATTCTTCACATTTTTGATATTGATTCAACATATGATTCTGTTAATTGCTTTATAAACTCGGAGAAAAGATCGAACTAGCAGAAAATCACCGAATCTTTATATATTTTCGTTCTTTTCTTATTTATTACACAAAAAAAAGGTGATAAGATGGGTTTTGTTTATTTACAACAATGGATGCCTGAAGTAGGTAAAGTGAAGGAACATGACGAAAAGATTCTAGAAGGTTTTAAATTAACTGACGTTTTTAATGAACGTTTTCCAGATACACCGTTCAAAGGCAATGCTTTTGCTAGATGGTGGGGCCCTCCCATTAGATTAGTTAGTAATTATTTTGTAGATTTCAATCAATTTCAGGAATACTTCAAAAATGCTAATGAAGACAAAGAAATGAAGACTTGGAATGATGATTTTAACCAATTTATAGATCCATATACTTGGTCAGCAGAATTTTGGGGAGAGTTCAATCCTGAAGGCAAAAAAGAATATCAATATGAAGTCAAAGAGAATAAAGTTTGGAATGTTCAAAGCTTCTTAATCAAGCGAGAGCATTTTGAAGATTTTGATGAATTCTGTTTAGGCTATATACTTCAAGGTGAAGAATGGCTGAAAAGTAATCCTGATCTATCCAACATGCAGGTACGTTATTTTGCTAAATGGTATGGACCTATAGGAAAAAGAGGAATTATTATTGAATCACAAAGTATACAGCAACAATTTGAAGCAAACAGATTGCTATTTGAAAACGAGCAGCTAGCTGAGCTAAATAAGGAACTTAATAGCAAAATTAACCGACGTTCTTTCCTTAATGAATACTGGGGTTTGTTTAAAAGACTAGAAGAATAAGAAGATTAATTTTCTGTGAAATAAGTTTTATTCAGAAATACGAAAACTATAAGAAATTCAATATTCACATAGTTTATGGAAGAAATTATCCAATTGGATTTAGGTTTCACAAAGATCTATCTGTTGAGAGCTGAAGAAGGTTATATTCAGTTTGATACTGGATACGCAAATACATTAGATAAATATCTAGAATTATTAGAAAAACATAAGATTGATCCAAAGGAGATAAAACTCATTGTAGTTAATCATGCTCATTTTGATCATGTTGGAGCATTGAAAAGGGTAAAGGAAATTACTGGTGCTCAAGTTTTAGTCCATGAAGAAGAAGCTAAATACATCAAAAGGGGCAAGTCAGCGGAAGTTAAATCTACTAATCTAAGGAATAAGATTCTGTTTGGACTTCTACCTAAATCCATTACGCTTTTTGAATCTGTTGAGCCTGACATTTTAATCAAAGATAATTATTCACTCAAAGAATTTGGAGTAGACGCCAAAGTTATCCATTCACCAGGTCATACTCCTGGAACACTCTCAATAATCACAGAGAAAGGGAATGCAATCTTAGGTTGCAGTGTTCATGGCTTTCCTTTAAGGCTGAGACCAGGATTACCAACAGTAGCTTATGACATTAATCAAGTCCTTTCAAGTTGGGAAAGAATAATTGATGAAGGAGCCAAGATGCTTTACAGTTCTCATGGTAAACCTCTCACTGTTGAGAAAATGAAAAAAATCTTGAAGAGAAAGCGGGAGTAAGCTAACACTTTGAAGAATAGTTATTTCTGAATCTTGGTTGAAATGGTTTAAAGCTTACTCCCCAATTGTTTATGGAGAAATGAGTATAAAAAATAGAGACTGTTTTACTACTACTCTAAAATAGTTCTTTTAGGTCTTTTTTGAATTAAATTTATAATCTTGTTAGTATACTATCTTATTTAGGTGTAAAATTTGG
>JAEOTK010000199.1 GCA_016839875.1 Candidatus Heimdallarchaeota archaeon | reverse complement strand
TAGATTATGAAGCCAACTACACCAACTGCTTTAAGTGCATAATTAAAATAGTTCTTTATTAGAGGATTTTTTACATAGAAGAGACTAAGTGAAAAAGAAGCCAATCCAATCGAAAGAGGAATAGCTGTAAAGAGAAAAACAGCTGTTCCAATTGGTATTTGAGCTGTTATTGCAGTTGTTAAATACATAATTAGAAAATAAATAGCTAATGGGATTGTGGTCCCTAAAATCATAATAATTCTGTCTCTTCTTACTGTTTTTGTTTCTAATATCTTAGTTTGATTCTTCAATGGTGGTATAATTGATTCACTCATTTGAATGGTAGCTAAAGACATTGCAGTAAGCAACGCCGTGTAACTTTGCTTTCCATATTTCTTAGTAATGAGCATATTAACCACAGCCACGAGAACTATGAATACGATCAAAAATAGGAAAATACCTAGAAATTGACTGATATACACAATCAGAAGTTCGATGATGAAAACTACTACTGTGAAAATTAATAGAGCAAGTCCCTGTTTTTTAATTGTCTGCCAAAAATTCTTAGCAAATTTAATTGTATCACGATAGAAAATAAGAGGGAAGACTAACATTCCGATTAAACCAGCAATTTCAAGTCCTTCTAAAGTTAGAGCAAGTCTATCTTGAATATTGTCTATTCCATCAGATATAACTGGAACTCCCCATTTAAGAGATATTATCTGTAAGAAGAGATTTGATGGTGCAGCATAACCAAATGAGAAACCGAAGAATAACGCAATCATTGCTAGTTCTATTCTCCGACTCAAGTGATAAGCCAGTATAACTACTATGGAAACAAATAGGTAGTAGAGCAAATCCGTGAGAAAAACTAACAGTACAGAATATTGTTGAGTTTGGAAAGCTTTCAAGAGATATTCGGAGATAGAGTACTGTGATAACATGTAGAAGGTTAGAAGAATAGAAGCTGCTCCTATTGCTACTCCTTCACGAGTTCTTACCTTCATATTAATAGAATAAACTATTCCAGCATAAAGGAGTGCAAAAATAGCTGCACTTAACATCACAGATCCAAGAAGCATAATATATTCGTTAGTGGTTCCAGGCTCAACTGTTCCACCTCCATTCTCACCATTTCCTCCATTTCCTACACCAGGAGAAGTAACTCCTGCTGCTCTGTGTACTGCTGGAGTAAGGTATGCATTAAATATGTAAGCTAAACCAAAAATGCTAGACATTATAAAGAAAGATACCTTGATTATATTTAGTTTATTACTAGCAATTTTCTTAGGTGAGTTTATACTTATCCCTAATTTGTAGATATAATAAACGCATAAACCAACTACAGATATTATAATTCCAATTTGAAAAACAAGATATACGGTTCCTGATACACCTGAACCACTAAACAAAGCTGTAAAGACATTGACTCCCACCAAGAATCCAATTAGGCCCCCCAACACTAAACCAAGTAGCTGACTTCCAAATTGAACTGTCCAATCCATGAAAATTAGATCTCTTCCTAGTATTATGCTAAAAGGAGTATACTGACTACTTTCATCGTCTTTTTTTTCTTCCTTTTGCTTGAGATTAATTTCATCTGAAGGGTTTGTCATTGTTTTAAACCTCAATTTCACTTAATATTACATCAAAGCGAGTTCTACTACGTTTTCTTCGTTTTCTTATTCTCCTGATTATCCAGTAACTTACAGAACCTATTACTACTACACCTATTGCTATTGCTGTATAAATTATATTCCAATTACGATGGATTTGTACAAAGAATTCCAAAGCATTATCAAATTCCAATAGTTCGAATATTTGACTTTGTGAATCAGTAAATATTGAAACATTGAGTATTTTTAATCCAAAACTTTGAAATTCCTCAAAAATGACTGGAATGGATTGGTTGATATCTAGACCATCTAACATTGTGTGTATACGTAGTGTATCATTAACATACACAGTTACCCAAAACGGAGCTGATGGGATTGTCCCATTATTTTGAACCATTATATCTAATTGTAATCTCCTAAATTCCGTTGGTTTGGATGGGCTGATTATAACTTCTCTGACATTAATATTGGGGAATCTATACCAGGAAGGGAAGTAAGTTGATGTATTATCAAAGTAAGAGTAAAGATTCAATGGGTATAGTATATGAGCAGAACTATTCCATATTTCTGATTCAGGGAGAGGTGTCAGCATATAACTATAGAAAGATCCATTTCCTAATATTCCAAACGAATTGTTTGCGAAATAGGTGAAATAACTTCCTTCATTTTTTGTAGTGTAATTCGCTTCATCGAAATATAAATCCCCATCATATAGGAACAGGGGAATTATTGGTGTATTATCAGTTAATACTACACTTTCCAACATAACATTCTCATAATCTAATGAACTGAAGAAAAGCTCTGCCCATCTCATTTTTTCTACAGCAATATACTGAATTGATGATAGATGATTAACTCCATTGTAAGTATAGTTATACAGAACAGTTAATGAGATGTTTACATAGAAGCTAGAAACTTGTTTATAATATTCAGTTAATCCAAGTATATCATTTGATAATCTGACCGAAGAGTTCTCTGTTATCGGAACAATATGTGCATTAGCTAAATTAGTTGTTGCAATAAGATTCTCTCCTTCATTATTTGATGTAATCGCTATCTCCATTTCTCCCTCCAAGGCTGGTATACTTCCAGTTGAAGGAGAAGGATAAATGAAATACTCCTTACCCCATAGATAGGAAGGAATGCCTGTATATGCAAAGGATCCTGATACTTCTGAAAGTGAATAATAAACTACTCCAATTGGTCCACTTGCTTCAATTCGTGTTCCATTGGAAACATCAACATCAATATCCTGTCCAATAACTGGAATATCATAATTTTCTATTACTCCTTCTGAGGAAATAACATCAACTTCTGTTAGGTTATATCCTGCAATTATCTTTGCTTTTACATTATCATATGGAGATTGATACTTCTTCCCCCACATTGACATTACTAAGACTGCATAAGAAAAGGTATCATCATAACTACTATTTGAAAAGCTGTGATATACATTTATTTGGAGTGGAGTAAAAGATTGAATCAATGATCCATTTTCCATATTAGTTTCAATAGTTGGATCTAGAATCAAAGTCTCCCCTAAACCAATCTCTGCTGTATTGTTCGCATGTTGTGTAGATTCGAAATCAAAGATAACGGGAGTACCATTTTGTAAAGATGTAATAGCAATTAAAGACGGAGCAAAGGGACCAGATCTAAAAATCAATGGTATTCTATAGTTTAGGTATAATCCTCCAGACGCACTTCCTCCACCTGTGTCTGGTCCTTCACCAGATGGAGGGGGTATATCTCCAGAACTTGGACTACCTGCTATTACGTAATTATATGAAAGAGAAATTGAGAAATTGGATGAGCTGAGAATAAGTATAATCATAATACAGAAAGTTATGAATCTATTTTTTCTCATCTTACCCTTCCTCTTCGTTTTGAACCAAAATATGCAAGTAATAGTTTCTCTGTTAGTACATTAGTTGGAGCATCTATAACATCAATATTAAGGCCAAGAATACTTCGTTTGAAATTATTAATCTCTTTGATTTGCAATCCTATCTCATACATGAATTTGCCTCTTTCCAGAAGATTACTGAAGTTGATTACTTTGATCTCTCCAGTTTCTGGATCTTGGAATTTGACTTGTCTGGGTTGTTTTGGAAATAGGAATTCTTCTGGATCGTGAATATGAATAAGCTTCAATTCATGCTTTTTCACATTTGCAACCTTAAATCCATCTAATGCACCCTTTAGATCTCCATGAAGATCTGTGAGTACAATAATAATTGATCTTCTCTTCTGAGCTAATGATATCTCCTTAATTGTTTCACCAATATTTGTTCTTCCTAAAGGCGCAACTTTGAGCATCTCATTAAAGATATGGTAGAGATGTGTTTTTCCTCCTCTTGGTGGAATATAATTGTGAATCTTATCAGAGAATGAAACCCAACCAAAATTATCTCTGTTGTTCATAACAGTATAAGCAAGTGTCGCAATTGCTTCAACAGCCATTTTTATTCTTGGTACAGGATCTCCTAATAGCATAGAATAACTAGTATCCATCATTAAGATGACATTTGTATTTCTTTCCTGTTCATAATCCCTGACAATTAGTTTGAAAGGGACACGCGATGATGCATTCCAGTCAACAAACCTTAGATCATCTCCTTCAGTATATTCTCTTAGGTCAGCATATTCTGTTCCGGGACCTCGAAAAATTGATCTTCTATGACCTTGAAGAAAACTTGTTGACCTCTTCTTTGCTGTGATTTCTAACCTTCTTAATTTCTTTAGAGGTATCTTTACTTTATCCTCTTTTTCACGAACGGTTTTAGTATCATCAGCAGTGGTCATTATATCATCTCTGTTTCACAATTTCATTGTATACATTTTCGGCTGTCTGTAGAATTTTCTCTCCATTTTTCAACTTATATTTATCTTCCCAAAGCAAACTATCAACAGCAGAAAATAGTTTCTTAGCCTCTTTGAAGAGTTTTCTATCTTCTTTGATTATTCCTAAAATTTGTGCATTGATGTTAGTTAACAATTGGATATTAATTTCACCACTTACAATTCGAGAGACTATTCTTTGGTAGTATTGAACTATTTTCAGAGCTTCTTTTCCTTTCTCACTAATCTTGTTTTTATCAATAACTAAGGGTAGTTTCTCCCTTACCTTTTCCTTCATGTCTTCATCAAGAATCTCTTCCAATTCTTTTTCAACACCCCTAGAGACCCTAATTTTCTTCTTCCAAAAGACTGCTATATATGCAAATAATGGAAAAAGATTGAACATCCAGCTTGGTTCGTAAACACCTTTTCTAGCTAGATATTTTTCGAGATAACGATTTAGAGATAGCACTACCACTAGCAAGATTAGGAATAAGTGGCATATAATCATCCATGAATATGATGGATCATTAGCATTCATAAAAATCATAACCACATCTGTTAGGAAAAACCATATTGCCATAGCAATGAAAATATAGCTTTCTTTATGCCAGAATAACCAGACACCAAATACACTTGATATCATTGTAATTGAATAGAAGATAATTACCTGAATTATAGTTATATTTGACCAGAAAGTAAAATAGAAACAAGCTAATAGTACGGTGGATAAGAGGGTAGATCCTATTGCCACTTGGACAAGTTGTCTAGTTTGACTCTCTAAACGAATATCTTGTCTTACTTGTTGTCTATCTAAACTACCTCTGAATTTCTCAAAATTCTGATATAATATAGCGAACATCATTCCTGAAAGAATACTTATGTCTAAAACCGAGATAAGCGCAGTTGTGTTTATTATTGAAGCTCCTTCGACTTCATATACTGCTAAGAAATTCTCAAAAATCTCAGCAGAGAAAGACATAGGAGCAAATATGATAATTAGGAAAACATAGAATATCCAAAGTAGATTGTTAATGGAACTGATGAAATCTAGAACAATAGGAGGTTCTGCAATATTCCATTCCGCTCCACTCAAGAATCTAGGCATTCTGTCTTGAATATATCTGGCTCGAATGATTCTTTCTAAAATCTCTGAACCAACAACAATAGCCCCTATTATGGGAAGCACTATCCAGAGACCAACAATTCTTGGATTTGGTCCTAGGAGAGCTAGAAATAGATTTATTCCTGTTGCATCTGCAATCGCTTCTCCTGCTCCTGGAGCAAAATACTGCAATAGAGAAAATAAGATAATGATGAAGAATGGGATAAGCTTCAGAAAAGAGTACCATATCTTTTCTAGTTTGATTCTAATACCTACTCCTCTAGCTGTTTCTACAAGAGTTGCATTCAATTCATATGGATATACTTTCCTAGTTCCTTTTACTATTGCTCTTGTTGGGCCTTTGAAAATTCTAGTTCTCATTCCAAATGAGCGCATTAAAACATCCATTTTTGTTACTGATCTTTCAAGTGGTGTAGTGGTTTCTTTATCACTCATTTTTTCTTCCCTCCATCTTTCTTTCGTTTTTCAATGAATTCCTTCGTTTTGAATCCAACAACTAAAATGGATGGAAAAGCTATCAAAGCAAAACTAATCCCAAAAATGAATATCCATCGACCAAATGTTGCTATGTCAGGAAAACCTGGTAAATTAATAACAGGAAGCACGATGTCTTTTTTCACTTCGATATAGGGCTCATCTCCTGGAAAGTCTGCTTCATAGACTTGTTCCACGGTCACATTTGTGCTATGAGCGATAATTACAATTGTTATATTGAAATGCTTATCAACATCATCTGGTGCATAGAGGGTTGTTCTTTGCTCAAGTTCTCGATTAGTTTCAGTTAAATTGATTCTTGGAGTAAAAGCGTGCTTTTGTCTTCTAGAAGTATAATCTGGACTATCGAAATAAACTGTCAGAATTTCAATAGTTATATTTTCACCACTTGGTATTCCTGTAGCATTCAAATATACTGTGAAATTGACTGCTGAGTTTAATGTCCAAGTTAAAGGTGCTGTAGAATATACTGTGAAATTTGTGTTATCGTTCAATTCGAAAGTAGTTGTTGGCGAGTAATATACTCCTTCTTGTGCATAAGAATCTGGATTAACAAATAAACTTGCGAATAATACTAAAACAAATAACGTTACCACTAATTTCTTACTTCTTTTCATGATTGTTCTTTTCTCCATTTTTCTAGTTTTTCGATAAGTTTCATAACAGACTCAATATAATCTCGAGCTTGTTGCCTATTATAGTAAATTTGATCTCCATCAGTCCAACTTTGGGAAATTGCTCTTCCTGTAGATACCATCTCTAATGTTTCAGTTATCAAGAATGAAGGAATGAATTTTCTTATAGTTATTTCATGAAGATCCTCACTTGTTGACATTAGATTAACAGGAGTAATTCGGCTAAGATAAGTTAACAATTCCCAATATCCACCTAGCATTGCTTTCCAAGGTTCCTTCCCGAGATCGATAGCTTGAGAATCTATCATAGCTTGAAGTTGCGTTTCCTCTACAGAGATTAACATCTCGTGTTTTTCCTCTTCCTCCTTTATCTTTCTAAGCATTCTTCTTCTGACTATGAAGTAAGTTAGGAGAAATGCTAATACTGGTGCAATTATTCCTAAGAGACTAATAAATAGAAGATTTTGAGTGAGTGCTGCTCTTTGCTCTTCGCTTATTTCTGTTTCAACCCTAAAATGCTCGAACCTTGCGGATTGATTTTCTATAGCTTCAATTACGTCAATAAAAGAATATGTCAACTGTGTTGAAAAAAGATCATGATAAGGATCAATTTGCCTATCAACATCAGTGAAGATACATTTTCTTCTACCTTCAGGAGTGTTTGTGAGTGTAAGTATATCTTCAGGAGATGCACTATATAGAATCGCTCCTTCAGGAATAATTACACTATACTCGATATCAGCCTTTGAATAATTATCAAGATCTGGATCAATAAATAATAACCAGAAGTAATCTAGATAGACAAGAATGTTACTGTTATTATAATAAACATAAGGCTTGACTATGCTATACTCAATAAAACCTTGAACATTTTTAATCAAATATCGATCAGAGAATTTTTGGAATGATACCGGCGTACCTAACTCGTTGTAGGCTCTAAAATCAAGAACTTCAGTTGTATCAACCCAGATGCTGAAGTTATCAATTGTGAAGGGCATTTCCATTTCAACTGTTTCAAAAGCAATACCATCTCTTCCTAAATCGACAGAAACTTCATAACGAATATTTCTGCTTGAATCACCTAATTGTTGGGTATCACCTAAAGTGATTATCCGATCATTAGTTATGTATGTGATATTGTCTGATTGTTGTTGATTTGTATAAAGCATGGGAGTAATTAGTAAAATAATAAATGCAACATTGAATAATGCAGAAACTCTTTTTCTCGGATCTTCTTCTCCCTCAATATCTCTCAGCATTTTTTTTGGCATACTTTTTGCTTCATTCAATCGAGACTTGAATTTCCTCTTTGCACGTAAATATCCTATTAAAGCTGCGATTAAACTTAAAACAACTGCAAAGTACGCTATTAGTTTAAAGTATGTCTGTAATAGGTCAAGAAGACTTTCTAATTGTTCTATTTCTTGTTGTTGAAGCTGGTTTTCATACATTTGTTCTGTAAATTGTAAATAGATTGGATCAAAATTGTATGTTATTTCATAAGTTAGAGGTTCATGAAAAGGATCCATTGCTCTCTCAATATATTCCCAAACAATACCGAATGAATTACCTTCTTTTACAATCGTTGCTCCATCAGTTGGAGCATAACTCACTAAACCCGCACCTTCAGGTAACAATTGTTTATTGTGATAGGTTACTGGAGCATATCTCTCTTCGCCCTCTGGAGTAATATAACTGAATTGAGCCCAAAAAGTATCAAAAATAACTATGAAGTTAGTATCCAGAAAATAATCAGGATAATAATTACTTTGAATTTCATAAAACAACTCTGTAGTTCTGATAGTTATGACCATCCGATCGTCATATTTCATGTAGTCAGTGCCTTCTGTAAGATTCCCTCTTGCATCCCAAAAAGCTATCACGAACATATCTGAAGTATTTCCATAAAGGATTAGATTTCCTCCTTCTAATTCCGCCCAGTAAACATATCCTAAAGTTTTCATGGTGTCATCTTTGTAGTAGAACTGATCTCTATTGATTACAACAGTAAGTGCATCAGCTTGAGCTTGAACATTTAAACTGGGATTACCTGTTTTTGAAAGAATAACAAAACTACTTGCCACTATCAAACCACTAATTTCGATACATAGAATAATAAGAAAGACAATCTTCCTTGTAACCTTCATAGCTCTCAAACTCTATGTTTGAATACTTGGTGTTGGAGTGTGCTTTAATATTCGATCAATGATAATCTCAGAGGTTGTCCCATCGAATTCATATTCAGGTTTAATGAGCACACGATGTCGCAAAACATTCTTCGCTACTTTCTGAATATCTACAGGATTAACATATGTTCGTCCATCCATGGCAGCTGAAGCTTTAGCAGCAATTGTCATCCATAAACTTGCTCTGGGACTAGCACCCATGTAAACCTCTTCACTCTCTCGTGTTAGATTTACTATTCGAACAATATACTTTGCCAGGTCATCTGCAATTGATACATCTTTCCTGACTAATTTCTGTAGTTTGATAACTTCCTCTGCAGTTAATACAGGTTTGATTTCCTCCAACATATCATAAGAGTCATGTTCTCCTGTAAAACGGAAAACAATCTCTGCTTCTTCAGTTTCTTCAGGATAAGAAACCAATACCTTGAAAGCAAAACGATCGATTTGAGCTTCTGGCAACGGATAAGTTCCTTCTGTCTCAATTGGGTTTTGTGTAGCAAATACAACAAATGGTTCTGGTAATGGATAGGTTTTTTTCTCTATTGATACTTGTTTTTCTTGCATACTTTCTAACATAGCAGCTTGTGTTTTTGGTGGTGCTCTGTTAATTTCATCTGCAAGCAACAAATTGGTGAATACCGGACCTTGTTTGAAGTAAAATTCTCCAGTTTCTGGTTTAAATGCCATTACACCTGTAACATCTGATGGCATTAAATCTGGAGTAAATTGAATTCGCTTAAAATCTGCCGAAACTGCTTTTGCAATAGCTCGAGCCATCAATGTTTTTGCAATTCCAGGAACACCTTCCAGCAAAACATGACCGTCAGCTAACAGAGCTGCAAGCATAGCTTCAATAACTTCTTCTTGACCCACAATAACCTTATTTATACTATTCTTAATTTCTTGAACTTTTTTAGAAATTGTTTTAACATCCAATTTGGTTGATTTTGTACTTTTAGATGTTGTTTTTTTGGTCTTAGAACTCATAAGTAACACTCCTTTAGCAAATTGTCACTAATTCACTTATAAACGTATCATATCAGAAGCAAAAAAAGATAGTGGTACATCAAAAAAGAATCAATTTCAAAAACAGCAAAACGAAAATAAACTTATGTTTCTTCAGCGACTTCTTCATCACTTTTTGCTATAGTGCTAACTTCCCACTCTTCATCGAAAGACCATTGAGATAGTGAGATAGTAAAAGAAGTATCTTCCTTCCCCGGACATTCTATTCTTATTGTTAGATGATCCTTTGACACTTCCATAATCTCTGGGTGCAGACAATTCTCTTCAAGAATATCCATTAAAGCTGCAATGTATGTATTTGATATTGTATTGATACTCTCTTCTTGAAGCTTAAGCCCTACCTCTCCAAGTCGATAACAGGTTTTTCGACCATCTTTAAAATGCTCAACAAGAAATGCTTTTTCCATTCTTTGTGCATGATGACGAACTGTATCATGATGAACATCCAATGCTCTAGCAATTTGTGTTTGATGGCAACCTTCATTATTAAGAATATAAGCAAAAACCTTTCTTGCGGTAATGTGTTTTAAAACAACAAATGCTTTCTCAACATCTTCAGACCTGAGAGTACGAGAATAATAAACTCTCTTCCCTCCAAATTTTGTAGATTTGATTAAACTTGCTTCTTCCAGTTTTCGCAAATGCCAATTTATGGTACCGTGGGGTGCAGTTAACGTACTAGATAATTCAAAAAAATATACACCCGGGGTTTCACAAACTAGACGGTATATCTCTCGACGTAAAGGATGTAGGAGTAGGGTAAGACGTTTTTCTTTAATCCTTCTCTGCCGAACCAAAAGACGGTTCGCTCCTTTTAAACTGTGAGAGTCTCTACCTCGACACTCGACACTCCTTCGATGCGTTCTAGTTCATCCTTGATTTGATCTATACTAACTTCTTTGAGTTCGTCGGAATCAATATAACCTTCATACACACAAGCACTTTGAGTGAAACAGAGACCAGTACTATACAAGGTCTTTATACCGAGTCTAATGAAAATAGAACCCATTTTTCGCAGGAAGTCAGGAGATAATTTTCCGATGTTGATATTAATTTTCGCGACTTCATTTGTGCTTGTTGGAATAATCCTTATGATTCGAGTGTTAGGTGCGAGTATTAGAACGGCGAATGTTTTACCGTCTGGTTTAAGAGCTGATAAAAATTCTTCCGGAAGTTCAATTGGCTTTTCAGCCTCTAATTTCACCATCTTAGCAATTGTTACTGATTGCTTTTCGCTGCTCATTTTTCTTTTTCTCCAATCTGTTCTATTGTTGATTACTTTATGTAATTACAATAATAAATACTTTGTGCCTTTCTTAAATACTTTACGCTACTTCTCGTATAATTCTCGATATTTGGTTTAATTAACTAGACAAATTGTTAAATTATTATTACATAATGTTTAAATTAATTATTTTGACTTCCTCTGCTCGTATTTTGTTGTTTCAGCCTCCTGTACGCCCATTTTCTTAAGGCATAAATTTTAATAGCACGTTTTTTCTATAGATTTTATCGCAAGGACTTGGAACAATGAGTGAAAGTACAGTGAATGATTCTGGAAAAGAAAGTGAAGTAATGCTTTCTAAAGAAGATGAACAGCTTTTTTCTCTTCCTCATCCAAGACGATCCTTCATAGGTATTTTAATTTCTACATTCTTTCTTCGCGTAGCTTTTGGAAGTACAACGGTTCTAATGCCTATATTCATATGGAAGCATCTTGGAATGGAGGGTTGGTCTGCCGATGTTTCTGTGATATTCGTTGAAATAACATATGCATTGGCGGTGATTCTAAGTTCTGGATATTTTGGGTTTAAATCTGATGCTTCAGATGCAAGAAAATGGATTCTCTTTGGTACTGCTGCTGGTGGTTTGGTTTTAGCAGGATATGGAATTTGTGCCGTTAATTGGGGAGGATGGATTGGAATAATACCATTAACAAACGGGCTTCTGATTTTTGGTATGAGCTTATACCATTTTCTACATGGTGTTGCTGGTTCATGTAAAGTAAATGCATCTTATGGATACATATCCCGGTTTTCAGTTTATGAGACTCGAGGAACAAGAGTTGGTTTCTATAATGTTGCAGTTACTGGAGGACGAGCTGCTGGTATTTTTCTTGCAGGAGTTCTGTATGATCTTATAGTTCAAGTCAATGACAAAATAGTCTGGTTAAAAGGCACTAATCGAATCTCTTTCTCACTTGTTGAAATGGTTGGTTGGAAAACGATTGAATTCTGGGTTCCTGGTAAACCTCAACAACTAGCATATCTGTATCTCCTTTTTGGATTTGCGATTATAATTTCTGCAGTCTTTGTATATTTTATGCTAGATAGAACCAAACCAGTCGTCAAAGATGAAGATTATAGTGTTAAAGCCGAACTTCTCACTTCCTGGCGCTTAATGATCAACAAAAGCAGAAGAGGGATAGTTCTTCCTTTACTTGGTGCTGCATCCATTATGGGAGTTTTAAATAATTGGGGATATCTCATTCTGTCGCTTGAATCAACTCCAGGGCAAGCTAGTATTGCAACTGTATTAATTACACTATTCTTGGGAATCCCAATGGCATTTTGGGGATGGGTAGCTGATAAAATAGGTAGGAAGAAAGCATTGAACATAGGAATTGTAGGATTGGTGATGTTAACTACTTTCATCATGGTTGCCTTCTTTGGCAATTATATGACTGGGGGAGAACCATGGAATGATCCATCATCTAGTTTTGATATTTTTGGTTTATACGAAAACATCTGGATACTTGTCCTTATTGTTATTTCTGTTTTTCTGGCAACTTCATACTTTCCAGCAATAAGTGGAAGACTAGGTGATAGTAGCTCAATTGATCTTGAAGTTGAGAGACATGGTTCAACAATGAGCATCCAACAAACAATCTTATCTATCAGCGAAATAATTGGAATAGTAGCTGGAGGTCTTTCTCTAGTAGTTGTGTTTTCGATCTCTGGAGTTACTGATAATTTTGCTTACAATATTGTGGGATTACTTGTTCCAATAGTGGTACTTCTCATATTCACTTCTATAGCAACCATCTTGTGGCCAACAGAAGAAGACTTCATCAAAAAAGCTAAAGTTAGAAGAAGGAAAAAAACAAAGAACTAAAATGTTCTGACCAGCAGTTTTTTAATTGCATAAAAAAACGCTTTCGAAAAGATGAAAAATCCTTGGCTTTTCCTTAATAATCTTACAATTGACAAATCCTTAGTTGATTCAAATACTACTGTTGTATTGGGGTTCTCTGGATATGGTTCAGTTGGAACATCTGTTCTAAATCATTTGGTGGAGGAATTAGATGTTCAATCTGTTGGTTTTTGGGGTACAATTAGTTGGTTTCACAAAGGCAATCTTGAAACTCCAATTACCGTCTACAAACTTGACGTAAATTCAGATGATGAGAAGGAGAAGTTTATTTTAATAACATCCAGACTGCCAGTTCCAGTTATTGGATATGAAGCTTTACCTGATGCTTTCTGGAAATGGCTTTCAAATGAAATTCTTTCTTGGGACGCAAAACGATATATTGTGATAGGGGGCCTAAGAGAAGAAGTCAGAAATTCTTCAGATGACTCGTGGGTAACTTTAATTCCAACTCAAGAATATACAAAAAAATTCGGGACAAAACGAACCTTCAGAGATGATCTTTCTATCAAAGGACCGATCAGTTTTCTTTTAACTGAAGGAACTGCCTTTAATTATCCAATCCTAGCAATATTATCTTACTGTAATACATATGATGTTGATATCGATGCAGCATCTATGGCACTTAAAGAACTGGAAACTCATCTCAATCTTGATCTCAAATCCAAATCGATAGCAGAATTTGACTCTTCATTTCTTGAAAATCAAGTTGAATTTTTCCAAGAAGGAGAGGATACAGAGTTTGAGGAATTTGAAGAGGGATATGATGAAGAATTTGAAGGATATGAACATTCTGATGATTCAAAAGAGGAACGAAAATCCTTTTCCTTTTCCTTACGGGACTTCAAAAGAAATTCAAAAGATCTAGATAAATACAAGTAAACATTGTAATGTTTATGATATGATTTCCGAGAAGTCTTTTATTCTTTCCATTAAGATTGCATCAGCTGGACATACTGCTTCACAAATTCTGCAGGCTTTGCAGTATTTTCTATTAACTTCTAATTTGTCTCCTTTCTTCCTGATGGTTCCTTCTGGACAGTGAAACATACATTGGTAGCAAATGATACACTTATCTTGGATAATCTTTGCTTTGTTATGGCTCCATGTCCCAGTTACTCTTGTAGAAGCAGATCCAGGGCCTATAATTTGTCCTGTCTTCACTGTTGTTTTAGGAATTATTGTACCTATAGGTAATTCGTCAACAGTAGGTAACCAAGGTTGATGTTTAGAGTAATTTCTTCCACCTTGTGTTGTTCCAAAACTGATTTTCTCGTAAGCTAGCTTAGCAGCTTCAACATTCTTTTTGGCTTGTTCTTCTCCAAGCTTTGCTCCAAATACAGATAGTATGCCTTGCTCAAGATAAGAAAACGGAATAAAATCAGTACTTTTGATTAGTGCTCCTAGCATTGCGCTATTGGTGATTGGTTCACCTATAACTTCATTGGCTATAGAAGTTGCATCAACTACTCCAACTTTTACTGATTTTGAAAGTTTGATATCTTCTGGAGATTGTGTAGAATTTAAGACTCCTATTCCTTCACCTTTAAGACCTTGAGCAACATCAATGAGTTCCAATAGATCATCATCTAATACAACAATCACATCAGGTTCGTAGATTTTTGTTCGTTTGAAAATTTGTTTTGTGTCTATTCGAGCATAAGCTAAAACTGGAGCTCCTCTTCTCTCTGCCCCAAATGAAGGAAATGTAACTGCATGTTTTCCTGCATAAAATAAAGCTTTAGCCAATGCTTGGGAAGCTATGACTGAACCTGTGCCACCTCGACCATGGAACCTGATTTCAAGCATTAGATATCACTATTGACAATAAAGACTGTAGCTATTATAAAAATGTTGAATGAACTATGTTTTCAATTTCATTCTTTGAACTTAGCTTTTGATAACCAATTTTTGAACTCTATTGCTAAAGAAAATTCATCTTCTTTCTGTTTTGATTTTGCATTTTCTAGTTCTTTTTGTTTCTTTAGAAAAGCTGGGATTATTTTAGTAAAATCGATTGCATAGAGATCAAAAATGAATACTATAGGAAGAAAGTAGTCTTCTAAAAATTTCTCAAATTCATCAAAATAGAGCATGATTTCTTTGTATATTTCTCTAGATACTACAAAATTGATGATGGTTAATGTTTTACGCTTCAACCTAGTATCCCGTGCATCTAGATTCTTCACGTTTATTGCAAATGCAAAAAGAAATTGATTCTTATTAATCTTGGTTGTAGCTAAACCTTCAAGCTCTTGGTTTTGAACTATCCCCATCAATGAAGGGTAGTTTGTCAGAACGGTCTCCAATCTCATGTTATTAAGATTTGAAGCAAATAAATCGAATCCCTCATCACTGAAATAAACAATAGCAAACCCCTCTTCTTCTTGCTTATCAGAATCAAGCATAATCGACATCTTTCCTCAGAATATTTCACATAAAATGTTATAAAAACCCCAGAATTACTCTCCGAATTCCGTTAGCAAAGAATAAAATTATCCTTCTTGATAGATTAGTATTGTTTGTATATTATCACATAACCTATAAAAAGAATTGAATAATAAGTATTCAAGATGGATAAAGAACTAGAAAAGCGAATTAAGAATTTCTCAAATTTTCCAGACAGAGAAAAGCTTGCGATATTAATTGAGCTATCTGATCATCTTGAGAATACTGAGGTTCTGAATTTTCTCTATAATGTGGTTGAGAATGATAAATATGAAAAAATCAGAATAAAATCTATACTTATTTTGAAAACACGTGACGATGAAGAAACAGTTAGAAAATTAAGTGAATTGTATGCCTATGAGAGAGAAAGAAGTGTAAGATTAGCATTAGTTGAAGCTATTGCGGATATGACTTCAGGAGAGATAGATGCTTTACTTCAAAGTATTGCAAAAAAAGATGATAATGATATAATCAGATCAATAGCTGTTAAAAACCTGCATGAGCGAAAGAAGATTGGAAAAGCAAATATGAGAACATTATTACTGGAAATCATACAGCAAGATAGTTCTGCATTCCCCAAACAAATCTCTTTAAATCTGATATCTTTGTATGCTGATAAAAAAACCCTTGAAGTTTTGAAATCAGTTTTTGAAAGAGAAAAGAAATACAAAATGAAAAAATTGATCCACCAAACGATGAGTGAAGTAGCTGAAAAGGTGAAAGTTGCTCTAGATATTGACGAACCTATAGAAAAGAAAGTAGAAGAAGAAAAAAGAAAACGAGGAAGAAGAAGAAGGCTAAAGAAGAAGAAAGATGATGAAGAGCACTTATTTTTCTAAAAATACTTAGCGAAGATTTTTCAAAGAAAATCGTTTGGAGAAAACTAATATAACCGAAAAACCTAATTCTAAGTTAGCAAATATCTGCGATGGTTTTCATGGTTCAAACAGTAAATATCACTGAAGGTGAACTAGAACTTATTAATCAATTATTAGTAAATCTTGAAACAAAAATAAATGAAAAAAGATTATGGGAAATTGAGTCCTTAATACAAGGAGAAGGACTAGAGGGGGTAATTGAAGCTTTCCTGACCATGCTAATAGCGAATTTTGATGACAGTTTGGTTAGATTTCGTATCTATCCAAGATTTATGAAGAAATTACAAGATGGTAAAATTCGCATTCATAGCTCAACAATGATGACCCCTACTGAAAATATGGATATAACATGGACACTGGTCACTCCAAAAGGGGAATTCCAAAAATTGGCTATTGAAAGTATAAATTCCTTTACTGTTTCAATGTATGAAGAACCGAAACAAGAGAGATCGGAAATTCCTAAACTCGATATCAACTGGCAAAGTTTTATGCAAACGAAAGAAAGGGTTGAACAAATTAACAAAATCTACATGAAATTAAAAGATGAGAGAGGTAAGAAAGAAGCTAAAGCTTTCTTTGATGATACAGAAAATTATAAAGAAGAAGTAGATGTGCTGTTTGGTTTTTTGGAAGACTTGTTTAAGATTGCAGCATATATAGCAATTATTGGAGTCAATGTTAAGGGATGGAAAGGAGTAATAATGAAACTTGATGAGGGTTATGAAGTAATCTTTAATGATTTTAGAGACTTCGAAGTGTTAGAAGACCTTACTAATCCTCAAAAAATGACTGAAAAAGAATATCTGGATTTACTTACTTATCAATGGAAACAAAGAACAAGAAGAAGTAAGATTGTAGTTGAAATAGAAGCAGACAAAGAAAAGAAGAGGATAATTTATCGAATAATTAGAAAACCTCCTCCTAAGAAAGGGAACAAAATAGTCAAAGGAGAACGATCTGTTAAACAAAAGAAAAGCTAATGTTACTCCACTTCTATTTCTGGTTTTTGAGCAACAACCCACACATATCCTCTCTTATCCCCGGGTCTTATTATTCGTTCCTCCCTTGCAATTGAAAAAATCTTCCAATCCTTTAGTGCGTGACGAAGTTCTTTCAATGTAATGAAACGAATAGGTGGCTCTGTTTTGAAATGTGGTTTAACATTACCTCCATATAATAGGAAACCTCCAGGTTTGACTGCTTCCATTAGCTCATAAAACATAGGTAAAGCCTTATCGAATATGTATTGTAGACATTGAATAGCTGAAATTACATCATAACTGCAAGGTTTCAATTCTTGGTTTTCCATATCTGATAAGATAATGTTCATTTTGTCAGCTACACCCAAAGCTTTTGCACGTTTTTTAGTTATATCTATTGCAGAAGGTAGTATTTCAGTTGCTGTTACATCATATCCTAGTTGTGCTAGAAAACATGCATATCTTCCGTCACCAGTAGCTAGATCCAAAGCTTTCTTTCCTTTTTTATCCTGCTCAAGAGTGAAGAAATATAGTTCTTGAAGTGCATAATGAACATAATGGGGCGGTAACTCATTCAACGGTGCTTCTGACTGTTTTTTGTATAAATTGTCCCAACCATCCATGTATTTATCGGGGACCTTGGTGGAGTATTTTTTTGTCATTGTAATCAGTTTTTTCTCATTTGCAGTTGTTTAGTTTAGATATTTATTAAATACTTGGAAAGATAGTTATTTTGAATTTAGTTAATTATATAAATGACACCGAAACTTTATTACATGTTTCAATTTATTTGGGAAATAGTTTAGTATTAGAATCACTAAGTTATAATGGGAGAATAAATGAAAATGAAAAGGAAACTGCTTCTAGTCAGTGTTTTATTTGTGGTGATTAGTATACTAATGATATCTGTATCTGCAAAAGATGCAAATAATGAGAACAGTCATGAATTAAACCAATATTATTTTGCTGTTCCCTCAATTTATACGGAAATCGATATCTTAACAGATGGTTCCATTGACATCTATTATCGTTTTGAATTTTACAACACTCCATCAGCAGGTCAAACCATAGATATTGTTGATGTTGGTTTTCCAAATGTATATTATGATTTGTCTACCGTTAGAGCATGGCTTAATGGAACAGAAATCACATCAATTTATGAAAGCGAATATGTGGAAATAGGTGTTGAAGTCCATTTAGGTGGTTCATCTATACAAAGTGGGCAAACAGGGATTCTTGAAGTAGTTTGTCATAATCCTAAAATGGTTTACAAGGATAGTGACCAAGGATTAGCTTCAGTTGTTTTCTTTCAAACATGGTTTTGGTCAGAATTTACTGAAGGTTATTCATCAAAGGTTGTAAGATTTTATTTTCCTGAAGAACTAATAGATATTACAGATGTAGAAAGAAGGGTTGATCATTCTTCCACCTTTGTAACAGGGAATGATCCAATCAAAGGAGACTATGTTGAATTCAGTACAGTTGGATATCCCTTTCAAGCTTATGAGGTAGGTGTTGCTTTTCCAGATAATCTATCAAAAACACACAGTAAATGGTGGTCACTGATAATTGTTGGAAACATAAGAGCATACCCTGGAGTTACTGCAATTATTGTTGTAGGACTAGCTGTTGTTCTTATTGTAATTTTCAGAAAAAGACGAGAACAAAGAAGATATCTTCCACCGTCAATTTCCTCGTTAGGTGGGGGTGTGAGAGAAGATCTTTCTCCTTCTGAAGTTGCAATACTGCTTGAAAGACCTCTAACACAAGTTGCCTCTTTACTGCTTTTCGAAATGATGGGTAAAGGTTATCTCTCAATAAAATCGCGTACTCCTTTCAGATTGAATGTTATTATTAATCAGAAAGTAATAGATCAGCTTCCAAAACACTACAAATCGATTATTACAGGAATTGAAAAGGTAAACAAAGAGGATCTTAAGCTTAAAGCTGGTTCAGCTTCCGGAGCACAACGTAAAGAACCAGTTCATCAGAAGGATTTGAGTGCTGCTATTACTGCTCAAATCAAGGGTGTTGCACTTAAGATGAAAGGATTTTCTGCAAGAAAAACTCGTACTTATTATGAGCAAGTTGTTGACAAAGCATGGCAAGACATGAGTAAAGCACAACCTGAATTGAAAGATGCGTTCCTCTGGATAATGGTTGATGAAGAATATGAAGAAAGATTTGAAAGACACTATGGCTCATATTATTATCCACACTGGTATGTCAGAAATTACTATTTCTTCATAGGACGGTCTTCTAGATCAATTCCTGTTTCTAGCAGAACTCACTTCAAACAAATACAATCACCTGGTAAAATTACTCACATCTCTCCTGTTCGAAGTTTTATGGGTGGTTTGATTCAAAAACCTTCGTCATTTCATAATACTATTCGAGGAAAAACACGACCTGCTCCATCTCGAAGTGGAAGTAGTAGATCATTCGGTGGTGGGGGAGGATGTGCCTGTGCTTGTGCTTGCGCGTGTGCCTGTGCAGGAGGAGGAAGATAATGTCAAAATCGAAGATGTCACATCAAAGGAATTTAGAAACATATGCAAGAATGCATTTGAGGAAAGAAAAGAAAGGTCAGAGTTTGTTACTTGTAAATGCTACAAGAATCTTTCATCTAAACAAAACAGCTACAGATTTTGTGTCTCGAATAATAGATGGTAAAGATGAAGATGAAATCATAAGAGAATTGAAGAGGAAATATCGTGTAACTGAAGATCAATTAAGATATGATCTTAAACATCTCAAGAACTCTATTGAAACACTAATGGTTACACCAGATATTGACCCAGTTCAACATCTTTCACAAGATATCAGTTCTATTCTTGAAACTCCATTTTCTGCACCTCTAAGAATGGATTTAGCATTAACTTACAAATGCAACAACAAATGTACAAAATGCTACGTTGAAGAGGTTAGAGACATTAAAGAACTAAGTACTGAGGAGTGGAAAAGTGTTCTAGACAAATTGTGGGAGATAGGAATTCCTCACATAACTTTTACTGGAGGAGAACCAACTCTCAGAGAAGACTTACCAAAGCTAGTTGAATATGCAGAAGATTTAGGGATTATTACTGGAATCACAACAAATGGTAGAAAACTAAAGGACAAAGATCTTGTTGATGAATTAGTAACAGCTGGTATAGATCACTTCCAAGTTACACTTGAAAGCCATGATGCAAAGATTCATGATAAACTGAGTGGTGTGAAAGGTGCGTGGGAAGAAACTGTTGAAGGAATAAAAAATGTTATTCCAACGCCTGTTTATATCATGACCAACACAACTCTTACTCCATATAATATCAAAAATATCTCAAAGACAGTTGAATTCCTAGGATCTCTTGGAATAGATCATTTTGCTGCTAATGGAATAATAAAATCCGGAGGGGGAAAACAGGTGGATCTAGCTCTATCATTTGAAGAAATGGATGCTACTTTAACTAAAATAATGAAAACAGCTGAAGAGCAAGAAATGGGTTTCTTGTGGTATACTCCAACTAGATATTGTGATTTCAATCCAATCGAAAAAGGACTAGGTTTGAAACAATGTACTGCTGCTCATATTGCAATGGCAATAGAACCGGATGGTATGGTTCTACCATGTCAGAGTTACTTTGAACCATTAGGGAACATACTAACTGACAAATGGAGAAAAATCTGGAAAAATCCATTATCTAAGAGATTACGAAAACTGCAGTATTTACCAGAAGAGTGTTTAGATTGCCCTGAAAGAGAATTGTGTGGTGGTGGCTGTCCGCTTAACTACCTCGAACCTTCAAGCATTTGTAGAGAATCTTTTTCCTAACTTCTTAGTTATTGTTGGTGCAATCAATGACAAAAGAATCACTCGATGTAAATTGGGGACCAAAAATCCATGAACAATTTGTCAGACAAGCAAAGTGGACAAAAGAATTTAGAAACCAGATTTACAGACAAATTGGTTTGAATAAAACTAAGAAAATTCTTGAGGTAGGTTGTGGAACGGGGGTTATAACTGCTGAACTAAGGGATAAAACTGATGCAAAGATAGTAGCAATTGACATAGATGAAAAGATGATCAAAGAAGCGAAGAAAAATGTTCAAGGAGTTGAATTTCTTGTTGCTGATGCAGCTGACTTATCTATGAATGATAAGACCTTTGACCTTGTTATTTCCCAATATCTTTTTCTATGGTTATCTGATCCAAAAGTAGCCTTAGATGAAATGGTAAGAGTGTGTAAAAAGAAAGGTTATGTTGTTGCTCTTGCAGAACCTGACTATGGAGGGTGGCTAGAGTATCCAGAATATGGATTGGGTGCTAGCCACATAGAATCTCTCAAGAAAGAAGGTGCTGATCCTTTTATGGGAAGGAAAATTCAATCCTTTTTTGAAGCAGCAGGATTGGAAACAAAAATATCAATTATTGCTCAAGTATGGGACAAAAACAGTTTGATGAATAATATAGAAGAAGAATGGGAGAGAGTATTGGAAGCAGAAATAATTTCTCAAGATGATTTCAAGTTAAAAGTTAAACTCGAAAAAACGACCATAGAAAAAAATCAACGTATGATATTTATGCCTGTTTTTACAGCTTATGGAAAAAAATAAGGAAATGGTCGGGCTTCCGTGATTTGAACACGGGACCACTCGGTAACTACCGGCTGACGCCTTGATCATTGTTCACAAGGGTGTCTTTCGACTACAGCCGAGCGCTCTTGCCGCTGAGCTAAAGCCCGATGTTTAAATGCTAAGTTTCATTCTTCTTAGCATCTACTCTTTTTCAATCTGCTTTCTTCTTAAATTTTTCTTTTCCTTCTTTAACTTGTGAAGTGTTATTTTTTTATTAAGAATAATAGTGATTTACCCTAATTTACGTAGACTTAAAAACAAGTTTGTTCATTATTTATTCGATTATAATGAGTGTAGCTAAAGTGCATTATTACAAACTTCTGGAGAAGAAATATGAGATTGAAGAAGACATATTCAAGAAACTAAGTGACCTTCAAGATCTCAAGAAAAAAATTGCTGATCAACAGAAGAAAAGAGCTAAAGATAACAGAGAGAGAGAAGAGCATCTAATCAAACAAGCTGAATACGAAGCTGATGGATTACCAGATAAAGCTCTAAAAAGTGAAGTATCTTCAAAGAAAAAGGAGGCAGCAATAGCTCAAAAGGATTACAAGATTAGAGAATTTGAACGTAAAATTGCTAAGGTTGAAGAAGAAATAGATGGTCTTGAGAGCGAATTAAAAGAAGCAGAAAATGACATAACTGCTCATGAAACTGGTGCTCCAGTACAAGAAGAATATTTGCCACCTTTGGAACCTTCAGTTCTCGAAGATAACGATTATTCAGATGATGATCAATATTAGATTCTCAATTCTCTTTTTTATTATTATTATTTCTTGGTAAAAGTGAAATTTTTTAAGTTGCTTCTTTACAACAACATTAGGTGAACTATATGGATATGTATGGTACCGCAGATTGGAAAACAGAAAAACATGTTCCAGTAATTGAAGTAGCAGATGTTATTGAAAAAGGTAAGAAAGTACCAGTAGTTGTAAGTGTTGGTAAAGAAATTGCCCACCCAAACAAAACTGAACATTATATTTCTTGGATTAAACTTCTATTCTGGCCTGAAGGAGAAAAATATCCTATTGAACTTGGTGTAGCAAATTTCACAGCTCATGGAGAGTCAATAAAAGGTCCAGATACCAGTACAGTTTATACTGAACCCTATGCAGTGTTTCATTTGAAAACAGAAAAACCTGGAAAACTTATTGCTACAAGTTACTGTAATATACATGGTTTATGGAAAAACAAAAAAGAAGTTAAAGTAGAGTAATTTACTTCTTCTTTCTCTTTTCTTTATTTTATTAGATTTTTTGTGTCTTGATAGATTACGCATAAATAGTGACATGTTTATGGTGAAACAATGAATAAGAAATTTGAGATAAACCAAGAGGAACTCCTTGATATACTCATTAAAGATGCTGAACATCCTTTTTCGGGTTGGGATTTTTCCTATATTAAGGATAGATTGGTTGAGGATCCCTTGACTTGGAGTTATTCAAGTATAGTCATACCTTTGGTAAGAAAAGCTGAATCTCTTCTAGATATGGGAACAGGTGGGGGAGAATTATTATCTACCTTAGCTCCTTTATCAGATAAAACATATGCAACAGAAGCTTATCCACCAAATGTTCCAATTGCTAAGAAAAGGCTTGAACCTTTAGGAGTGGATGTTGTACAAATTGAGGAAAAAGCGAAACTTCCCTTTGAAGATAGTGAATTTGATTTGATAATCAATCGACATGAATGGTATTCTCCTCAAGATTTGTTCAGAATTCTCAAATCAGGAGGTACATTTGTTACTCAACAGGTTGGTGATAGAAATGATAGGAAACTCCGATTTCTATTATCAGGAAAAGAGACCACAGAAGATTATTTTGACTGGAATTTAAAAATTGCCGCAGAAGAACTTGAAAGTAATGGATTTGAAATATTGGAAAAATATGAAGCAGTGGGTTCAACACGAATCTTTGATGTGGGTGCCATCGTTTATTTCTTTAAAGCTATTCCCTGGGAATTGCCTGATTTCACTGTTGAGAAATATCGTGATAAATTATCAGATATCCAAATAATGATTTCTGAAAATGGATTTCTTGAACTAGAAGAAAACAACCATAGATTCTTAATTAAAGCAGTTAAACCATGACTTTATAGCTTAGTTTCTGACCAATCTGCTGTTGATTTTTTTTCTTCTTTACTTTTATCTTTTCTAGTAGCTGTATAGAAAGCATCAACTATTAATCCCAAAAAAGCTCCAATAATTGCTCCGATAAAAGCTCCAATGAGTGGTGTCCACCAGAATAATTCGTTTGCGTTCTCTCCTGCGGTTATTGGTGAAAAAATTCCAAGAATAGTTGCTCCAATTACAGCAAAAAATAATGTTGTTAATGTTTTGAACCTAGTTTCTTTACTATCTTCTTCTTTATGGGGTTCTATCTCCTCGCTGATGAATCTATCTATATCTTCTTCTCCTCCATAAATCTCTTCATCATCATCAAATTCTTCATCAGAAATGTGATCTTCATCTAATTTTTCTTCGGAACTTATCAAGGATATTCACTACTTGACTAACTTTAGATTATTAGCCAAATAAGTTTTGTGTGACCTATAAGCACCTTAATTCAGCAAAAAGAATATATTTGCACGTGTGTATATTTACGCGAGAAAATGATTCAGACCAGAAACTCTGAAGAGTGGGAATAAACAACCAAAAGAAAATATGAGATGGGTAGATGAAGAATACAATAAAATCAGTTGTTATTATTTTGCTATTATTTTTCAATATTATAGCTGTTCTTATTCCATCTTCTGAAGTTTTAGCTTATGATATTCTCGAAGTCAATGAGAGATGGAATATCGCTTTGAGCCAGAAGATTATAGGTTCTCCAACTTTTGCAGATCTTGATTCAGATGGGTTATTTGAGATTATTATAGCGAGCGTAGATTCCAACTTATATTGCATAGATAAAGATGGAGTCTTCAAGTGGATTTTTCCAATTCCGTTTGGAATTAGTAATACTCCTTGCATAGCAGACATAGATCAAGATGGATATCTTGAAATCATAGTTGGTTCATATTCGAATAGACTCTGCTGTCTGAATTATAATGGAACAATTAAATGGGATGTAACAACCAGTATAAATGTAGAGGGAATTAGTTTAACAGATATTGAAGGTGATAATTCATTTGATCTTCTGCTTTACAGTGATGAAGGAGTAGCTTGTTTTAGCAATCAGGGAGTAGAAAAATGGTGTGTAGAAGTAAATATAGGCGGTTTTTCTGAACCAAGAGTTCACCTTGCAGATGTTAATGGAGACGGGAAAATGGAGGTTTTGTGTTATACATATAACGATATCTTATATCTGATAAGTTATCTAGGAACTGTAACATGGTCCAAAAGCCAAATAGGTAAAGGTTACACTACTGTTTTTGCATACGATTTGGATGGTGATAACAAGGATGAAATCTATTTGTATGGCATGACATATATCGCTTGTTTATATGAAAACGGAATCACTAAATGGCAAGAAAGAGCATATCATAATCTATATGGTCCCCCTATAATAACAAATGCAGATGGGGATGGGGATAAGGAGATAGTCTGCACTGGAAGTATTGCTGTACCAGCACCTCCTCCATACATTTTTTATTACTACCCGGTATATGTACATTATTCAAAAACCGGTATTGTAGAGAGAATTATCGAAGTTGATGATCTTTTTGAATCATGGGGTGATGGACCTGCAATAACTGATGTAGATAATGATGGGGTATTTGATTATTTTTTCGCTGAACATACAAACAGTAACGGAAAAGTAAATTGCATAACAGAAGATGGAGATTTCAGATTTACGCGTTATGTTAGTGGTGAAGTACCAACAAATCCATGTATAATTGACTTAGATGCAGATGGTATTGTAGAGATAATTGTAGCTTCAAACGATTATTGGCCACTTGATCGTGGTTACGTTTCATGCTTTGAATTCCCTGATATTGCACAATCAGGAAAAAGCACTCATCATTGTGAAGGAAACTCGGTTTTTCGTACTGGATTTCCAGATACAGATGGTGATATGTTGGATGATCTAACCGAGGAATTTTATGATGTAGATAAATGGAATAAAGATTCAGACTATGATGGATTAGAAGACGGTTTTGAAGTACTGAGCTGTAGAACGAAACCGAATTCAAATGACACAGATTTAGATGGTTTTGAGGATGGGTGGGAAATAGAGCATGGATTAGATCCTACTATTAATAATATGGATGATGATGAAGATGATGATGGATTAACGAATTTTGAAGAAGTTATTTTAGGAACAGATATGTTTCTCAACGATACTGATTTTGATAATATTATAGATGGTGATGAGGTTCATCTTTACTTCACAAATCCATTATTGAATGATACAGATTTTGATGAATTATACGATTATGATGAAATCTTTGTGCATATGACGAATGCAACCTTCAATGATACTGATTACGATATTATGCCAGATGGATGGGAAGTTTTAACTGGGTTAAATCCACTATTCAATGATTCAGCTGAAGATCCAGATAATGACACCCTAACTAATTTAGAAGAATACTTCTATTCGTCACATCCTTTCCTTAATGATACGGATTTTGATACTCTAAATGACAGTGCTGAAGTGTATATCTACTTCACGAACCCAAGCTCTGAAGATACGGATTCTGATGGTTTAACTGATGCAGATGAATTGTTTATTCATACAACAATCCCTTATCTTAATGATACAGATTCAGATGGAATGTTCGATGGATGGGAAGTGCTCTATTCACTCGATCCTCTAATTAATGATTCAACAGAAGATGGTGATTCTGATGGATTAAATAACTTAGAAGAATTCCTCTACGATGCAAATCCTACCCTAAATGATTCAGATGCCGATGGGCTTTTTGATGGACCCGAAGTCTTTACATTTCTCACGCTTCCTAATAATAATGATACTGATTCAGATGGTCTTTTAGATGGGGAAGAAATCATTACATATTTTACTAACGCTACAAATCCTGATACGGATTACGATGGTATGGATGATTATTATGAAATTCAGTATTCACTTAATCCAACGGTGAATGACTCTTATATTGACTATGATAATGATGGATTATCCAATATCGAGGAATTCAATTTGGGTACAATACCAAGGAATAATGATACGGAATCTGATGGTATGCCTGATGGTTGGGAATATCTCAATGAGTTGGATCCACTTTTAGATGACAGTGGAAATGATCCGGATAATGATACTTTAACTAATTTAGAAGAATATCTGCTTGGTACTTCACCAATTCTAGCAGATACGGATTCTGATGGTATGGATGATGAGTATGAGGTATTTTATGGTTTAGATCCATTGCATAATGATGCTGGAGAGGATTTAGACGACGATGGATTAAACAATCTTTCTGAATACGAAATAGGTACTCTCCCTGATAACAACGATACCGATGGCGATGGTATGCCTGATGGTTGGGAATATGACTACACATTGAATCCTTTACTTGATGATGATGCAAATGCTGATCCAGATAATGATGGATTGACCAATCTTCAGGAATATGAATATAAAACAAATCCTAGGGTAGCAGATACAGACGGGGATGGACAACCTGATGGTGAAGAAGTTGAAAAAGGTTTCAATCCTTTGGATCCTTATTCCAATTCAAGAGGAAAGAATCAGGTAATCTTAGTTGTACTTGGTATGATTTTTGCTGTCCTTATTGTTGTTGTACCACGGTATATCATAAGTTTCCGTCGAATCAGACGTGAAAACATTCTCAAGGAAGAAGAAGAGCTTGCTGCTTCCTATGGGTTCCAGTCAATTGAAGAAATGGAAGCTATTCAATCTATAGGTTTCAAAACAAAAGTCGAATATGATACTCTTAAGTCTCTGGGCTTTGAAACCAAAGAAGACTATCTAGATGATAAGGTTTCTACACAACTGCACAAAGTTTCAGAGATGGAAAAGAAACTCAAAAGGATTGAAAAAGAGGTTACTCCAAAGAAAGACATCTCTAAACTCGAAATGCTTCTTGAGGAAATTAATATTCTCGATGCCTCACTTACTTTGACGTTGAAAATCACTAATGAATACATCCTTGCTGAATTTGGAGGTTTAAGAGAATCATGGGTGAGTTCAATAGACAAAGTTCAGCAAATGAAACGAAGTATCCGTTCATTAAAGGCTAAAATCCGTAAATTAATAGACAGGGCTTAAACAGAAATTTCCTTTTGTTACCTTTTTCATGACAAGTTTTTTATCTTTCAAAACTAAAGCGATTCCATGAATAAAGAGACAGATATTCCTTTTCCTCGACCTGGTTCTGCAGAACACAAAATGCTCTTTGGTGATAAAGAAGAACAAGCTCGAACCTTAAAACAATGGAAAAGTTTGAACAAATATTTTACTATCCCTCTCTATCGACTAGGTATTCTACCTCTTTTTGGTGTTGGTAAAATCTTTTTGTTGCTTCATACTAAAGGAAGAAAAACTGGTAAACAGCGAATAACTCCTTTGGAATATAGAAAGAAAGATGGTGTAATAAATGTGGTAGCAGGAAGAGGAAAAAAAGCTCATTGGTTCAAGAATCTGCAAGCAAATCCTGATGCTGTTAAAGTACGTGTTGGTTTTCGAAAATTCAAAGCTAGTTTTACTGTATTTGAAACCACAGAGGAAAAGAATGAACTACTAATTTGGTACGTAACAAAATATCCTAAAGCTGCCAAATACCTTTTCGGTTGGGATCCTAAAAATGATGATCCAAAGACAGCTGATTTTACTTCATTCTCGGAGTTAATAGAAATCGTTCAATTTCATCCAACAGAGAAATAAGCAATATTTGTATGTGAAGCAAAGCTTATATTGATAATTTGGCTGAAATGTATTAACTTGAACAACTATTCCCCTAAGTATAAAGGATATAGAGGTCAGATTTTAATCGTTGATCTTGACAATAAAGATATCAGAAAACAAAACATTGATCCTGAATGGATAGAAGATTATATCGGGGGAAGAGGGTGGGCAATTAAGTATCTCTTTGACAATTTGGAGCAAGGGATAGATCCTCTAAGCTCCAAGAACATTTTAGCAATCTGTTTAGGACCATTAACAGGAACCTTAGCTCCTTCTTCTGCACGATATACAATTGCATCAAAATCCCCCTTGACAGGAGGGATTGGATATGCAAATGCTGGTGGTCATTTTGCTCCAGAGCTAGCATATGCAGGATATGATGCTATATTTATCCATGGAAAATCAGAAAAACCAGTGTATCTCTTCATCAAGGATGATATTGTTGAGTTAAGAAATGCTGATCATATCTGGGGGAAGGATACATGGGAAACTGATGAGATTCTAAAAGAAGAACAAGAAGATGAAATGTTTCAGATCCTGTGCATAGGTCAAGGAGGAGAAAATTTAGTTAAATATGCTGCAATAATGAATAATCTTTCTCGAGCAGCTGCACGTACTGGTGTAGGAGCAGTGATGGGATCAAAGAATCTTAAAGCAATAGCAGTAAGAGGTTCGGGAGAAGTTGTTGTTGCTCATCCTGAAAAATATATCAATCTAATAAATGAATCTTTGAAAGAAATATATGATGACCCAGCGTATCCTAGTTTATCGTATTATGGTACTCCCTTCCTCGTAGATCTTGCATATGTAAGTGGTGGATTGGCAACGCGAAACAACCAAACAGGAGTTTTTGAAGATTATGAGAGTATTTCTGCTGAAACATTTGATGAGAAATATAGAGTCAAATCAGAAAGCTGTTTTGGTTGTCCAATACATTGCGGTAAATATTCAAGAGTAGAAGAAGGCAAATATGCTGGAACAAAAGGTGGGAGTCCTGAGTTCGAGACCATTGTATGCTTTGGTTCCAAATGTGGCATAGGAAATCTAGCTGCAATACTAAAAGCAAATGAGTTAGCAAATCGGTATGGGGTTGATACAATTTCAATGGGTGATACGATTGCTTTTGCAATGGAAGCATATGAGAAAGGTGTGCTGAAAAAAGAGGATGCAGATAATCTTGAATTAAAATGGGGTGATGATGATGTTCTTATCACTCTTATCAAGAAAATTGCTTTCAGGGAAGGAATTGGCAACCTATTAGCTGAAGGCGTTAAAAGAGCTGCGGAAAGAATTGGGGGAGACTCTGAAGACTATGCTCATCAGATTAAAGGTATGGAACCCCCTGCCTACGAGGTTCGAACTGCCAAAGCTTTCGGATTGGGCTGGGCAACAGCTACTCGAGGTGCAGATCATCTCGCTGCTCTTCCAAACTTTGAACTACTGGGATATGAACCTGAAAAGGGAAAGGAATGGTTTGGAACAGAGAAAGCTGTTGATCCATATGAGTGGGAAGGTAAACCCAGAATGGTAGTGTGGCATGAGAATTTCGGTTCAATTGTTGACTCAGCAGAGATGTGTAAATACACCTGTTTTTCTGCTTATGCAGTTCGTCCAGAAAATATGGCTTTATTCCTAAATTATGCAACAGGACTAGAACTTACTGATACTGAATTACTTCTGATTGGAGAACGTATTTACAATCTTGAAAGACTATTCAATCTTCGCGAAGGAATTACTAAGAATGACGATAAACTCCCTAATAGGTTCACAAAAGAACCCTTACCTGAAGGACCAGCTAAAGGTCAAGTTGTAGAATTAGATGAAATGCTCCCAGAATATTATAATTTAAGAGGGTGGGATTGGGAAAGTGGTTTTCCAACAAAAGAAAAGCTTGAAGAGCTGAATCTTCTAGATCAAGCTAAAGAGTTTGGTTTAGTACAGGAGGGTGAGAAATAAATGGTTCAAAAAGTAACTAAACGAATTTTTGTTCAAAAAGAGAAATGTAATGGATGCCGAATCTGTGAACTAAGATGTTCATTTGAACACGATCAGAGTTTTTCTCCAACACTTTCCAGAATTCAAGTAATTAAAAATGAAAAGGAAGGTATTGCAATACCTAAAACTTGTGTCATTTGTGGAAAATGCATAGACTCTTGTCCTGAAGAAGCTATATCAAAATCAGATAAAACTGGTGCAATACAGATAGATTGGGAAAAATGTACTGGTTGCTTAGAATGTGTCAAAGCATGTCCTTTTGGTGTTATGAGGATGCATCCAACTCTTAATGTAGCTATGACATGTGATCTTTGTAATGGGGATCCACAGTGTGTCAAATATTGCCCAGAAGCTGTTCTTCATTGTATGACAGCTAGAGAGTTTTCTGAATACAAGAAGAAAGGCGATAAAAAAATAAGACCTGCTGTGATACCTGAATAGTGTTTTTATCCTCCTGCCATTGCAGGCATTATAACAACAGTATCCTCATCTTTGAGTTTTGTATTGAAGCCATCTAATAGATTTATGTGTCTCCCATTAACTACAACCCTGTAATGTTTTCGAAGCTTTCCTGAATCATCAAAAATCTCTTCACGAAGACTATCTCCATGCTCCAAAATAAGTTTATACAACAAGCTCTGAATAGTATTGGCTTCCATTTCTTTTTGCTTAACACCTATAATTTGTTTAACTCTTGCAAAAGTTACTAGATTGATTTTAGCCATTACTCTTCAAGTAACTAAAAGAACTCTATAAATTTAAAACTATAGTTTACTCGGAAATATCATCTTCGCTATCTCTTCAATCATAACTCGAGATGCTGGGCTTAATACTTTTGATGTTTTAATGGATGATAACATATCATTCCAAGCTGAAGTTGAAGTACTTATGATTTTTACAAAAGATTCTAGTTTCTGAAGTGCCGAATAAGTTTGTCCTTTAATCACATAACAAAATATAAGTGGTTTATCGGGTTTTAATAATAGAGTGTACTCTTGATGTTTTATTCTTTCTATTGAGCCTTCAGTTGCAAAGGTTTCCCTACTGAAATTTATGATGGCGGTTAGAAAACCTCCAATTAATACTCCATCTAACTCACTCCCCTCAAGATAGTTTTTGGAATAAAGGGGTGCACCACCTTCAGACAAGATAAGAAGCAATACTGGTTCTTCGCATAAGATTTGAGGGATATCGATTTCTCCTTTCTTCATTAGTCGTACAACTAACTCACCCAATTTTGCAAATTCTAGTCTATCTTTAAGTGAGACATTCGATGTTACAAAATCTTCCCATTGGCTTAGCTGATCAAGAAGCGCATCGTGATCACTAGAAATGTGCATTGCTAATCTTCTCAATCCTCTCTCTTCGGCTATAACTTGGGCCTTAATGAGTAAATCTCTAGCAACATCAAGCTCTAGATCAATCAAAGCAAGCTGACTTTGAAACCAGAATGTTTTAGCAAGAAGATCATGAGAACCTTGATGGTTAGCTATCTCTAGTAAACTATCAACAATTGATTGAAGAAGTGATAATATTTCTGGTTCACAAGATATCTTTAGTTCATCTAAAAGAAGCTCACATAACCCTAGTAAAGCTGTTATAGTGAGAGAATGATCTGCAATTTCCTCTTCAACTACGTCTTGTAACAGTTCCTGAGCTTTTGCTTTATCTCGTAGTCTTGTACTTTGCTTCAAAATTTCTGCTTCAGCAACTTTGTTCAATTGATTAAGAAATGGATTATCGTTTACACTGTTGATTTCTTTAAGACGTTCCAAATAACGCTTAGCACGATCCTTGTAACCAGCATCTAAAGATTCAGAGATTAAGTAAAATAAAGATAAAGCAATTTCCTGTTTATTACCTATTTGTTCTCTAAGCTTAAGGCCTCGTTTGAAATAAACATATGCAGTTTCATAGTCACCTTTCTGTTGGTAGATTTCTGCGATGTTAGTTACTGCCAGTGAGATAAATTGATTATTTCCAATTCCTTCCCAGATTTCTAAACTTTGTTTGTAGAACTCCAATGATCTAGTTAAATCTCCTTGAAACCGATAGATGTTTCCAATATTGTTGTATGATGTAGCTAAATCATCTTTATTTCCAATTTCCTCGTAAATATCTAGGCTTTGTTCATAGTACCCCAAAGCTGAATAGAGGTCTCCTTTATTTCTGCACAACACTCCAAGGTTGTTTAGAATAGAACTTATTTCTTGCTTATTATCTATCTCTTTCCATAGGCTTAAGCTTTTATGATAACATTCTTCAGCTTCTTCCAATTCACCCTTTGTATGAAAAACTACTCCTTGAATTCTTCTGATACTTGCTTTCCTTTTTGCAATCTTCTTCTGTTTTTTGGCATCGATTTTATTAAGTAGATATTCATTTTGTTTTATCGTTTCTAAAGATTCATCAAGCTTTCCCAATCTCCATAAAGAATGTGCTTTTGAAATTACTGAATCAAGTTTTAATAGAATTAAATTCTTCTTTTCACTCTCTAGAATAGCTGTTTCAGAAAGTATGAGAGCTTTGTCGTACCTTCCTAGTTTATTGAAAATATTGCTTTTAGAAATTATACACTTAATATGTTCCTTATTGTTCTTCTTACAGTTCTTCTCAACTGATTCAACAAGTTGGAGGGCTTCTTCATATTCTCCTTTAGTTATTAACTTATTAACAATAGTAAACTCATGGGAATATGAACCCGACATACAAGTAACCCCAATAGTTTACACTGCTAACCTTTGTTAATAAAGTTAAGATAGTGGTAATCAAACTTAGGATTCAGTTGGAAATCTTTCTTTCAATATCTCCATTGCTTCATTAATAGTCAGTTTTTTCAATTCTTTAGCAGCTTCGTAATGTTTTTCACAAAACCATTCTGCATATGGAGGATGTCCAATTAATCCTTCTTCCCTCATCAATTTTTCCCACTTAAGATCGCTATTTTTCTTTTCGAAATAAACTAACCCCCCTTCATCAGTGTCTAAGAACTCAATATAGCAAATAGCGCAAATAGGTGGTTTCATATTGAAGCATAAAATGATATTAGATTTAAAGCATTATGGTGAGTATTTACTATTCATCCAATCTTAAAGCTCTTCGTATAGCTGTCATTGTTTCTGTTGCCATTAATCTATTGTTAGAATCAGTATCATTTATTGCGATATCACCAAGTGGATCAATTGCTCTCTCATCATTTAGCAGTTTAAGGTTATTAATCGCTTGGTATCTCACTTTGGCTTCTTCATCTCCAAGAGCTTTTAGATTCAAATCGAATAGTATAGGATCACTTATCTCACTTCTTGTAATTATCTTCTCAATCTCTTGTAAAGAAAGCAATCTTATATCGGGATCATTGTCACTGTATGCTCTTTCTAGATGAGGAGTTGGATTTCCTTCTACACGATCAGTAAGAAATTCAACTACAACTTCTTTGACACTTTTACTATAACTCAGAATAAATTCAGCTACCAGAGAAACAGGAACCTTAAATTTGAAATTAAGCAAAGTACTTTTAGCTTCTTCTCGAACAGATTCTGTGTCATCTTTCAAAGTTTCAAATAGAGGTTCTATCATCGTAGTTTCATTGAATTTCTTTAGCTCTTTTGCAGCAGTATATCTTACTTGAGGGTGATCATCTCGTAATGATTCAATCAAAAAATGTACTGTTTCAGGATTCTTTAATTTTCCAAACGAACCTAGAACTGATTCTCTTACCTTCCATGATTGATCTTCTAGTGCATGGGTGAGAGCAATTAATGCTTGTCTATCTTCAACCTCCCCCAAAACATCAGCTGCATAGCTTCGAACATCTTGACTTTGATCATGAAGGGATCGGATAATTGCATTAAGTGCAATATGATTTTCTTTGTGTGGTGCTAGTTGTTCTATAGCCAACTGTCTAAGGGCAGGATTTTCATTATCTAGAAGCTTAACAGTCTTTTGAATTTCTTCTTCTGACATTTTTTTACTCACATCTTCAGTATACTGTGTAAATTATTACTCTTTATCAAGATTTTGTGTTGGACATTATTTGCAAAATCTTAAATAAGAACTGTCACAACCTATCTATGTCAAACTGTTGTGTAGATGCTCTGGAGACTAAACAATGCTTAACACTCGCCAAAAACTTTCTTATGGTATATGCAGACTTGGAACATCTACACTACTTAACATAGTTACTTTTTTCACATTTTGGGTTTACAAAGATATCTTTGAAATTCCCGCTGAATTAAGTGGGATTGGTAACGCTTTTGGAAAAATAGCTATAGCCTTTTCTGGTTTTATTTTTGGATATCTATCAGATGTTATAGATCGTTCAAATTCTAAATGGGGAAGAAGACAAATTTTCATGTGGATAGGTTCTCCATTACTAGCTATATCTTTTATCATGTTATTCACTCCACACCTGTTTATTCCTGTAGAGAGAGGGATGATGAGATTTGGTTGGTTAATGATATGGAATGCAATGTTTCACTTATTCTATGGGATGCTCTTAACACCATACCAAAGCTGGATGCCAGAAATAACGGGAGAAGATGAACGAATTAATGTCTCTGCAATTCAGAACGTATCTAACTTAACAGGGAGTCTAGTTGGAACTGGTTTCACCTTTATAATTGCATCTAAGCTAAATGAAGCCTTTGAAATAAAAGTAATAGATGGAAATCAATTATATACTCCTGGAGGTTTAGAAGGTAGTTTTGGAACTGTTCTGTTTGTAGCTGTTATTGCTTTTGCTGTTCTTGAAGCAGTATTATTCCTACCAGCTCTATTAACGATAAAAGAGAAACCTGTTGTGCACGAGAAAAGAAATGTTTGGGAAGAAGTCAAAGTTACACTAAAGAATCGAAACTATGTTATCTACATGATTAGTTTCAGTATCATTTGGGTTGGAGTTATAATAATGACTGCAATGATGCTGGATTTTGTTACGGAACTCCTAGGTTTCGCATCAACGGTTCAATCCTTATCATTTGCAATAGCTATGTTTGGAGCAGTAATACTAGGATTTGTTTTCTGGTCCTACATTGGTAACAAATATGGGAAGAAAAAAGGTTTGATAATATCCTTCATCTGGTTAGTTTTCTGGATGCCTTTAACACCCTTAATTGGCAGGATAACCTTTATACCATTGAACGTTCAAGGATATCTTTATGGGATTGGTGCTGTTTTTGGATCAGCTTCAGCTTTTCTCTATTCTTATGCAATAATCTCAGATATTGCAGACAAAGATGAACGGGATACATCAAGAAATAGGTCTGGATTATATACCGGTTTCAAGAATATTCCAACAAATATAGGTCAAGCTTCAGGTTATATTATTGCGGGATATTTGAGTAGAATACCTGGAAATATAGGACTTAAGTGGCTTGGTCCGATTGTTATTGGGTTTCTGATAATAGCTTTTCCAATTTTTATTAAAGGGAATTTTGATCCTTTTCTGAAGAATAATAAAAACCAAGAAGCAACAATTGAAACTGAAAAGACTATCTAAGAAATATTGTAACAAATGACATCTAAACATAAAATATAAAGATGCATTATCTTTTCTTTTACCATGGCTGAATTATCTTTAGTGTCTTGGAATGTGAACGGTATTAGAGCCATGTCCAAAAAAGTAATTTATCAAAGACTAAAATTCAACACTTGGTTAAATAGAACCTCGCCCGATATTCTATGTATTCAAGAAACCAAAGCTCATCCCGATCAGCTAACACCCCAACTACTTAGTCCTCAAGGGTACAAGAGTTACTGGAATTCTGGTGAAAGAAGAGGGTATAGTGGTGTAGCAACTTATTCCAAAGCCAAGCCATCAAGAGTTAATTACGAAATTGGGGAAGAGAAATTTGATAATGAAGGGAGAGTAGTTGAAACAGAATATCCAGATTTTGTTCTCTTCAATGTTTATTTTCCTAATGGTAAATTGAATGAAGAACGGTTGAAATATAAACTAGAATTCTATGATCATTTCTTAGAATATATCGAAAAAGTTAGAGCAAAAGGAAAACCAATCATTGTTTGTGGTGATGTCAACACAGCTCATACTGAAATTGATCTTACTCACCCTAAAGGAAATGAAGATTATTCTGGTTTTTTGCCAATTGAGAGAAAATGGATTGATAAGTTAATCTCCCTGGGTTATGTAGATACTTTTCGATATTTCAATAAGGAACCAGAACACTACACTTGGTGGTCCGTTAGAAATATTGTCAAAGGTGTTACTGCAAGAGAAAGAAATGTAGGATGGCGAATTGATTATTTCTATGTTTCAGAAGACATCATTGATAAGGTGTCAGAATCTTATATACTAAAAGAAGTAATGGGATCAGATCATTGTCCAATCGTACTAAAGTTGAAATTTGATTGACCAAAATAAGAAATCAATATTAATAAAATCAAGATAGAAGTGAATTATATGTTTGAAATTGTAGAGTTAGATGATATAAACGAGAAGTTATTTTGGGATTATGTTCTCAGTGATGTACCACGATATTTCTTTTTTATCTTAGATTTAAAACAGTATCCTGAAAGTTGTCGACTCTTTCTTGCAATTGAAGATGAAAGCATTGTTGGTTTATGCCTCATTTGGAAAAATCGCGTTGCTCAAGTACGAGGTCATACTGAAGATATCGTGAAAGCTTTAATTGAAGTAATCCCAGAAGAAATTCCTATTGAAGAAATCAGTGTTGAATTGAAATACAAAGAGTTACTGCATTCCATGTTTCCTAAGCCAAAGAAACGATATTCAATACATAGGATGGTTCTCAAAAAAGAAAAAATGATTTCTAGGTTTTCTTTAGATAAACCTTTTACAGAGAGGATATTAACCAAAGAAGATGCTCCAGAAATAGTAAAACTAATGGTAAAAGCAGATCCATTCTATTGGGGTAAAACATCTAGTAAGGACTTAACCTTTGACGAAAATCAAAATTACTATGGTCTCTTTGATGGAACCAAGTTAATATGTTTCACCTTAGCGTGGATAGATGAGGAGGCAGCAATTATCTCCACTGCAGCAACACTTCCCAAATATCAAAACAAAGGACTAGCTACATATTTAGTTAATGAAACTATTCACAAGATGATGGAACACACAGAAATTGCAATTATACATGTGATTATTGAGAATGAACCTGCAATAAGAGTCTATTCCAAAGTGGGATATGAAATATACATAACCAATGAAAATATAGAATTGTAGGAAAAATCCAATCATTTTACATTGAAGCTACCATTGTTTTATTAATGTGAAGCACCTTAACAAGAAAAGTTTATTTGGATTAAAAAGAACGTTTTACATTATGTACATGGTAAAATCAGGAAAATTCAAAGAACTTATGGCTACACATTTTCGAAACTGGTTTCTAAAGGAAGAGAATATTCAGAGATTCAGAGATGCTCTACCAGAAGGAATGAGATACATTGATACATATGTTACTATCATGAATACTGGTGACTATGATTACGAAGTCTGGTTCGAGTTAGATAACTGGAAAGTTATAGATGATTTGCGAGACCATGATCCATGGTGGGACTTCTATGAAGCAAAAATGAAGGAGATTGGCTTATTTGATTTAACAAGACCAGACAACAAATTCCTTCGAAGTATAAACGATGTTTTGATATCTGAACCTGACCCATCTGAAAAATAGATTGTGCTTCAAATTCTCTCCTTAATTTCTTTGAAAAGCCATGAATAATCTCCAATGTAAATTGGAGTTTTTGAGAAGAGATATCAATAGAGTAAATGAGGTTTATAGACTAGATTTCTTCTTTGTTTTGATGATTAGAAATTCGGCCATAATGTCGTTATCCAAATATGCATTACCAGGAAATCTCTGTACTAATTCGTCAGAAGCTTTTGGTTCACTCATCTCAATAATCTGTAAATTGTTATTTATTAGTTCGTTTATATAAGAACTGATAGGCCTTTGAAAACAAAGACTGGGATAGCCTTCCCAGTAATCAAAAAGTGCAGGTCTTTCATCAAAATAGTTTAGTAATACTCTAAATCTATCTTCATTTCTTTTACTACCTTCTGGAACTCGTAAAGTTGTAGTTGCAGGCCAACCAAAAGCTGGATGAACTATACTAAAAACGAATATGCCATTTTCTTTTAGAACATGTGCTATGCTTTTCAATGTTGTCTTGTAGTCTGCAATATCCATAAGAGCCATATTGCATACGATTTTGTCAAAAGAAGCAACTTCAAATTCCTTTTGAAGTTCTTCAGCGTTTAACTTTAATAAACGAATTCCTAAATCATCCTTTTTTTCTCTTTCAATTGCTCTATCGATCATGTTAGAAATATCAATACCAGTTACTTTTGCTCCAAGCTTAGCTAAGTGTCTTACAACAGTACCTTCACCACAAGCTACATCTAGAATTTCTTCATCCTTTTTTGCATCAAGTAAACGATATACATCGGGTAAGATCAAATGTGTGTGATGATATTCTTCTTCATTTTCATCAGGGGATATCCATTTAGAGGCTAGTTTATCCCAAGTAGACTTTGGTGTGTATTCATCTAATGATTCAAGTCTCATGTGTTTGAATGATTTTCCAGTAGCAAGGATTCTTTCCCTTCCCCAAGCTTTGTGGGGAAATTCTTGAGCTTCCAAATCCTCTTTGTAGATTGGCATCCAAACAACTATCTCTTCTTCTGGTTTAAGATCACCAATTTGGTATGGATGAGATCCATTGTATTCTGCATAATCTAAAGCGGGATTGAGTTTACCGCATTTATGACAAGGTATATTATAGTAGTAATCATAAAACAAGAATTCTTCTCTTACCATTTTTTCTCTAACACAATTTCTACAAGTAAATTCCTTACATGAAGAACACCAAGCTATTCCGTTAAAATGAACATCTCTCTCACATTTTCCACAATTATATTCCCAATGTAAATGACATCGAGGAGTAAAGTCTTCTCTATCATAGCTAGCATTGTTAATTGGATAATCTGTTGCTATTTTGTTGTATTCAAAACAGTAAAAACAAGGTTGAAATCCCTGAAGGTCCATAGATTACATTAGACTAATATGTTAAAAAAATAACGCAAGATGATATTTATCTTAGTTCTTAAAGGATAAAATCCTTTTCTTCTTTATTGCATATAGAATCATTGTAATTAGTAATCCAGATACAAAACTGATTTTGTCAAAACCTGATGTTGATGTAGGATAAATCCCATTGGGTAAGTACCGATACTCAATAAAAACAAAATGATGCGTAATGAACTCATTATTCCACCTCCAGATGTAGTTTGTCCCTGATTCAAAATCAGTTACTATGGGTTTTGATAAATTATAGATATGATAGGGTCGTTCTCCATGAACTCGAAATTCAATCCTTTCTGTTGTATTTCCATTCCAAGCTCTAGCAGTTCCTACATCATAGACTAGCCTAAGACCATCATATATTTTTTCTCCATCAGTAATTCTATTTTTTCGTACTTCCGATTGAAAGGAATAGTGAATTGTTGTATTTGAAAATCCTGTGAAATTTACTCTGCTTAAAAAGAAATACCTACCCGAGAGTGGAACAAAGAAGTAATCACTCCAAATATCATTAATCTCATTAAAATCTAGAAATATAATTTCGTATTCAATATCGGTTTCACCAATCTTAATTGTAAGAGTATCAACAATCTTTGTGTAATAAGAGTAGAAAGGAGCTGCAATCTGAACCTCACAAGTGTTGTTAGGATTATATATCGTATAACTTCCGCTAAAGTCTATGAAAAAGTCTCCTTCTTCTTCAAATCTTTCATTTATATCCATAATTACATCTGCTTGTATCATCTGTAAATCTGTACTATTTTCTGGAAATATTCCACCAGATACTTCTTCAATTAAAACTAATGGATTAGCAACAGCATCATTGGGACCCTCATGTAAAAATAAGCTAGCTAGAAGAATACAAACTAAAAATGTCCAAGACTTAACATTCTGACTCTCTAGCAAAGTGTTCACTAATAATAATATACAAGGACCTTAATGAATATTATTCTCAATTATTCACTTTTCATTATTTTGCAAAGGGGGAGACCTTTTTGGATGGGACACTATACAAGAACTACCCACCTTTCCGGCAATGGAAATTGGAAAAACTTCTTATGGAGAAAAATTTCATTAAAAACACGTTTCTATAGTTGTTTTGGTTCTGTTTCTAGAATTCCAACACCTATTATCCCTCTCTTCGCTATCCAATCAATGACAAGTTCTCTTATTTCACCAATTCCTTCCATAGTTACACATGATGTGTTAATAGCTTTAATTTGATCTTCTTTTACTGGAAGCTTGTGATCTTCGATATAGGAGTTTATGAATCCAAGTGCTTGCTCAATGTGCTTTTCATTAGCACTTTGTAAATCAACCTTATTTGAAACCAGCAAGATAAGTGTATCTTCATAAATCCATTCCTTGACAATAGCAAATCTCAGCCACATTTCTAATGATTCCAATGTACTGAATTGTGATACATCATAGATTAACAAAAGTACTGAAACTTTCATCAAGGCAGGAAAACAGTCAAAGACAGCTAAGATCTCATCAAAAGTTGATGCTCTTGGTGTGAATTTTTGTCTCTGTCCTGGAAAAACATAGAATTGCAAAGTTGATGTTATTGGTTTGCCGTTGACCATCACCTTTTCACTACTGAACTCAATTTCTATATTGTATGATTTTTTTGTTTTGAGAAGGATGTCACTTAGTTCTACTGGTGTAACTTCAGGCTTTATGATTAAACGTGATAAAACGGATTTGCCAGTGAATCCATCACCTAACGGAATAACCGAACCAGTTGCATAGAGTTTAATTTCTTCTGTCATCAGCGACACTCATACTATCCTTTTTTAATCAATAACCTCTAACTGATACTATCACATAATAGCATTAAAATTCTTTTCAAAGTATCAATCCAGCTTGGTAGCAAAAAAATGAAGTAAAAAATTGGTTATCTTACTCCCACACCCTTAATACCATTTTCAGCTATCCAGTCCGTTATCATGTCTCTCAATAACTGAACTCCTTCGAGTGTAAAACAAGAGGTGTTTATAGCTCTAATTTGTTCTTCCCTTAATGGAATCCCCTTTTCTGCAATCATTGCATGAATGCCTTCCAGCAATTTCCAGAGATACTCTATATCGGGAGTTTGAAGATCAATTTTGTTTGAAATAAGAATAACTAGTGTTTTATCATATACCCATCCTTTTGCCATTGCAACCTTCAGCCACATTTCTAAGGATTTGAGAGTATATGATCTAGAAACATCGTAGACCAATAATAGAACATTGATTTTTTGTAAGTTAGGGAAATAATGAAAAATCGATAGGATTTCATCGAAGGTTGTAATCAACTGTGATTCTTTTTGCCTTTGCCCTGGGAAGACATAAAATTGAAGAGAAGTATTAATTAATTCACCATTCATTCTTATTCTTTCACTGGCAAATTCTAATTCAATGTTGAGAGACTTCTTTGTATTATAAAGAATATCTGCATGTTCAGAAGATGAGACTTCTGGATTTATTAGAAGACGAGTTAGAACAGATTTACCCGTTAATCCATCTCCTAATGGTAAGATAGACCCTGTCGCGTACTGCAAAGTCTCATTTGTCATAGTAATCAGCCTTTACTCATCGAAGGTTACCTCTTTTTAAAATTTTAGCAAATTACAAAAAAGTGAAAATGAATTAGAAACAAACTTCTAGCTAAACTACTCCTACACCTAACAATCCATTTTCTGCAATCCATTTTGTGATCAGTTCTCTAAGCTCTTGTATCCCTTCAAGAGTTACACATGATGTATTGATTGACTGTACTTGGTTTTCTTCTATAACTACCCCATGATCTTTGATCATTGAATAAATGCCCTGACATAATTGCTCCACAAATACTTCATCTGGGTCTTGCATATCTATTTTGTTAGAAACTAGGTATAGTTTAGTTTTATCATAAATCCATCCTTTGACTAGAGCGAATTTTAACCACATCTCTAAAGATTTCAAAGTACTTGATCTTGTGACATCATAGATGAGTAGTAGCACTGAAACTTTCTCTAAAGCAGGAAAACAATCAAAGATAGCTAATATTTCATCAAAAGTAGTTGTATACGGAGAATCCTTTTGTCTTTGTCCTGGAAAAATATAGAATTGAAGAGATGTTGTAATCTCTTTATCACTAACCAAAACTCTGTCACTACTAAATTCTAACTCAATATTCATTGATTTTTTTGTATTTATTAGAATATCTCCATGCTCAAGAGTTGTTATGTTTTTATTAATCAGGAGTCTTGACAAAACTGATTTTCCTGTCAACCCATCTCCTAAAGGCATAACCGTACCTGTAGCATATGTTTTGGTTTCGTGCATCATAAAGTTCCACTATATAATAATCTATTTTCTTCAATACTTCTAACTGCTAAAGAGTCATCATGAACTACAGTAATTTCTCTTCTCCCATCTTTGCATTTATGTACTGGTCGCAACTTGAAAGATTTTGTTCCAAATACTTCTTCTTTTTGTATTCCTCTTTCTAATGTAAATGCGTGATCTCTTACTACATCAGCTACTGTGTATATTATATCCTTCTCACAGATTTCACAGATTACGAAAAACGAATTGGTCAAATGAGGTGTGTTTTTATCCACTCCAGTTAATTCACTAAATATTCCAATTGCTTCTTCATCGTTCATTTGTTTTCCTAATATATCTCTAAGCATAGTTCGGATAGCAAGAATTGTAACGATTGTGAAAATGGCTCCAAAGAAGTAAACTAATGAAACAATTAATAGTTTATTTTCCAAAGGAATAATGGTAAAACCCATCATTTCAAGAGCGTTTATTATATATCCTACAACGAAGAAGAATAACATTATTTGAACAATCCACCATCTTCTCCTACTGTATGCTCTCCTTCCAAGTAGTCTCATAACTATTGTTAATGCAGTAATACTCGAGATTAGGATCAAGACGCCAATTGCCGTTAATGTGATACCAATCCATGTATCTACTGTAGCCATGAATTATTTTATTTTTAAACTAAATATAACCATTTGCAAAGTACAACTTCATATAGATGAATACTTATTCATTTCTTTAATTAACTATAAGTATAGATTAAATGAGTTCCTTTATTTTTTCTGTGCTTAAAACTCGTCCTTCACTTACAACTTTACCATCTATCCGAAGTGCTGGTGTCATGAAAACATCCAAATCAGCGAATTTCTCAATTTCCTTAAAGTGCTCAACAACATATTCCTCTGTTTTTTGAAGTTCTTCAATAGCTTTCATAGCATACTCAAACTGCTTTTCACATTTCGCACAACCTTTACCAACAACTTGTATTATTTTTTTATCTGACATTTTTTCACCTTTTGTGTTAATAGAATCTTACAGGTTCTTTTGAGACGATTAAACCAAACAGCAGACCTGCAATTACCGTGAATATAATTACTAAGAACACATAAACTAAGTTCTTCTTATCACCAATAAATTTACGTGTAACTAAAATACTCTGAATGGATAATTCGGGATCTGCAAGTAAATAAGCGAGAAGGACCCCTCTAGACATGCCTAAATCTAGAAACATACGAGCAATGGGCACTTCCATTAATGTTGGAAAATATGCTACAACACCAAACAATACACCTATTGTATTTGCAACAACTGTATTCTCTCCAACGAGATTTTGAATGAAATTCTCTGGAATCAATTCACTTAGCATACCTGCAATAAAAACTCCGAGGATTAAGTAAGGAATGATCATTTTAACAAAGGTCCATGTTTCGCTCATCCATTCTTTTCTTTCTTCCTTTTCTATAAACTTGATAGCATATACAATAACAATTAATGCTACTACAAACGATAGAACAGCCTTCATCCCCATATTGGCTAAATCAATCCTAAAATCTTCAGATCTCAGATATTCCAAATCATATTTTATTTGAGTTGTTCCATTTGAGCTACTAGATGGGAAATAGCTAATTTGTGATGTACCAGTAAATAAAAGAAAAATCAACCCTAAGAAAAGATTGAGGTTCTTATTTTTTATTACAAATAAACAACCAATTAACAAGACTAAACCTGCACCCCAAATCAATGATTGAATTAATGATGGATTGTTCGCTCCCCAATCCTGTAAGGTTTTCTTATTTAGAAATGCGATTAACACCCCAGAGATTAGAAGAGTTATAATAAGAGTAATTTTCACAATTCTAGAAAGAACATTGTCTGTTCTTTCTTTAACCAAAATATCTCCATTATTTTCTTCTTCAATCTCTTCAGTGATTTTTTCTTCTTTTTTAGACTTTTTATCTTTAAAAATCAGTTCCATTAATAGTCCAATTACAATTGAGAAAGCAATAGCTATAATCGCTCTTGCTATTGCAATATCCATCCCAATTAGAACACCTGTATAAGATATTGCAAGAATATTTATCGCTGGTGCTGAAAATAAGAAAGTGATTGCAGGACCAAGACCTGCCCCTTTTTTCTTAATACCTGCAAAAAGCGGTAAAACTGTACAAGAGCATACCGCCAATAGTAATCCTGAGAGAGCAGCAACAGGATAAGCTACAATTCTTTTGGAATCTTTCCCCATGTACTTGACTATGGCATCCTTTGGAATGAAAACAATCATAGCACCTGCAATGAAGAACGCTGGTATTAAACAGAGTAAAACGTGCAGTGATAAATAATCTGCTAAAGCGTAGACTCCTCCAAGTAATGCATCTGCTAGTTTCAACAAAAACCAATGAACCATGAATCAGTCACTCTTATTTCATATCGAAAAAACACGATATATAAATTTGGTGTTCTGTGCCGGCTAGAGTTCCAAATAGAAAGTTTTATCTCATAAGAAGTCAACTCTATTGTGAAGATGTCGGGAATAAAAAACAAACTAAATCAACTTTATGAACAAGGAATTGTTGAAGAAACAGCTGATCAGAGAATAAAGGAATTAAGTGAAATTAAGAAAGAAATTACACATATGAAGAAAGATGAGAATCTAATTAAATTACTAAGGCTATTCAAAGCACTAGGAAATAAAAATAGATTACTTATTCTGCGATTAATTATGAAAGGAGTAAGGTGTGCATGTGAAATAGAGCATCTTCTCAGTCTCTCCCAATCAACTGTTTCACATCACATCAGTACACTAGTAGATGTTGGAGCAATTGAAGCGATTAAATCAGGAAAATGGAATTTAGTAGAATTGGATGAAAAAGAATTTTCAAAAGAGTTCTTTCTTTCTTTGATTGAAACAGTAGTTGAACAATAAATATCAATTAGCTTAAACATACTATAACGATATATTGATATCTTCAGTAATCATTCTTCTTTTAGATTTTTCAAAAAGATAATTCTTTCCTTCATAAGATAGATTTGCTTGTTTCTAATATCATAGTGATGGAGAAATCTTTAAAGTTGAATCTATTACTATCTTGTTAACTATCTTTAAGGTGCAATTAAGATGTATGAACAATTTAGTGAAATAGGACCACACTTTGAGTTGTCAGAAACTCATAAAATGGTTAAACAAAGTGTAAGAGAATTCGCTGAAGCTGAAATCGAACCTTATGTTAAAGAATGGGATCAAAAGCATGAATTCCATAAACCCAT
>JAEOTK010000198.1 GCA_016839875.1 Candidatus Heimdallarchaeota archaeon | reverse complement strand
GGAAAAAGACTTATTTTCCTTTATCCTTTTCTTTTTGGATTTCTTCCTTGATTTTTTTAGCTATCTCTCTGAATGGAGCTGGTATCTTATCGAAATCAAAGTCCTCTCCCATTTTGAACTCCATTTTATCTCCTTCTTTTGAAGTGAATTCAAACTTTTTATCTTCTTTCTTCTTCTTTCTTGGATCAATTGCACCTAGAGCCATAGCTATTATGAAGAGTATGAACATACCAATAAAAGGCAGGAGACTAATCAAGATTATTGTTGTTTTTTCGCTAACAATTGAGCCAGTTGTTCCCCAGTTTTTCAATCCCCATATTGTAAAAGAAAACCAGGCACCAAAAGCTGCAAAAGTAATTAGTCGAGTTAAGGATTTTCCTATTTTACCCATAGTTATACACCTTGGATTAGAAATTTGACTAATATATATATAAGACTTAGCTAAAGGAATTATACTAATCAGAAAATATTGGTTATTATTGTTTGGTTTGACTCAAACCGAATTCATAGAGGATTTCTCGTAAAATAATAATATCAATTTTATACTTCAGTGATATACTCTTAATTGCTCCACCTTGTAATCGTTCTAGGATAATATCTGGAAGACTCTCAATTTCCTTTGTACGATGTCTAACTGCAGTTACATTTACTCCAGAATTTCTAACTAATTTGTTAAGTTGTTTTGTGGTCAACTCAAGAAAGATAGCTATAGATTCATTATCATATCCTTTGTTCTTCATCTGTATATATCTAGAAATCGAAATTGTTTCTCTATCTTTCTTATTTAGAATTAATCCATTATCTTCTAGAACTTTGCGAACAGTATAATCTGTTAAATCTAATTCAAGAGCAATTTCCTTCTTTGATTTTCCCTTGTGGAAAAGATCTATAATCTCCTGATGCTTGAATTTATGGTAGTCTGCTGTTATCCTTGTGGAGATTTTATTGTTTTTCAATACTTTAGAAACGGTGTGTCTATTGAGTTCTAATGCATCAGCTATCTGATATGTGGATAAGCCATTGTTATACATATCTAAGATAATCATATCTCTTTGAGACAAAAGACTCGATTCAGAGAAATCTTTGTAAAACTCTCCTTGAAGCGATAATTCATTGCTTTCATTTTGTCTCATAGACATGGTATTCACTATCCACAGATTTTATGCAATTCCCCTTATTATAGCTAACTAAATTAGCACTAGTACAATTTTTTTTGCTCTTCAAATATCTTTCTAGCGCATTACAATTATTAGAATGGTTCTAATATTTTCATACGTAGTTTGGACCTTAAGCACTTCGTTCAATGGAGAAGAACTTATGTATTTTTCTATTATTTAACTAGCAAATTCAAAAAAAATAGTTCTAACTAGAAAATATAATACTGCGAAATCTTAAATTGTTCCCAAATGATTTCATTTCCTTGAGTTCTAAAACAATTTTCTTTCTTCTTTTATTATTCTTCCTCAGTAGGTTTGATTATCATTCCTTCTCTTCGATGAGCATCGATTAGAATGGCTAATGGATTTTTCACTCTTATGTGTTTAACATAGTTCATATCCTCAACGGTTTCTTGTTCATTTAACCATAACCAGTCTATGAAATGTTTAGCTGACTTGTGTTTTATGTGTAAATACCCTATGTTCGATGTTGAGATGTTATGGAAGAAATGACTCCCTTGTGAGAAATCTACTTTGAAGTCTTCCAATTCTGACTCTATAATAGTAGCAACTCTACTGATATTATTCCACTTAACTGGAATACCCAAGAACCGATCACCAGTTCCCCAACGACCAAAACCAATGAGAATGTATTGTTTATCTTCCTCAAGCAGATTTGCATTTATCTGGTCAAGTTCATCAACTATTCTCTCTGTTTGAGTTTTATCAAAAACCTCTGGTTTGACAAAGACCACATCAAAAATATCCCTTCTTATCAGATTACCTGATACAGTAGATGAATAAGCTAGAATTTGTTCCACGTTAAAAGTACCAATGTCTTCAGTAGCAAGGGCTTCTTGCTCTAAGAAAGGACGAATCTGTAAAATATTAATTATGTCTTTCTCGTAAGGCGTTTCTTTGAAATTTCCTGCATATTCAATCTCTATTGAGCTTCCCATTGCTTTTTCTCCAATCGATAATATTCTTGTTAGCAAATTAGCAATAGGTAAGGTTTCGAATTTCAGGAGATTATTGAAAGTTATAATAGGAGATTTGTCATAAAAATACCCATCAGTTAAAGATTCAGAAGAAACATCATATGTATCAGCTACTCTTGATAGTGTTTTATCTTTAATAGCATGTCCAAGATTGAATTTTTTGACAAAGGGATCTTCATGAAGGATATCAAACTCTGTAATCTGTAGATCAACAGCATAGAAGTCCTTCTGGCTCTGATTTAGAAGAAGATTCGGTGTCGAGTAGTAATTTAGCTTAGGATATTTTGGACAGAATCTAACAGAAGCTCCACCATCTACAATTGTTTTTCCTAGTCCTAATGCAAGTTGAGCTACTCTGTCTTCAGGTTTCATGTATGTTCCGAAAGGATAGTAATTATAGGATGATGCAGTACCTGAAAAATCGGGATAAAGTCTTTTATTGTGTTCTTTTCCAACTACTTTTTGTATAACTACAGCCATCTTTGATTCTTCAATTGTTTGACTAATGGTTTCTGCATATGATTTAGCTAATTTCAAAAATGGTGATGCATAAACTAATTTTATCGCAGTACAAAGCTGTTCAAGTCTTTCTTTGTCACTTTCACTATTATTTGGAATCATATAAGTACTGAATATTCCAGCAAAAGGCTGATAAGCTGAATCTTCAAGTAGACTGGAAGATCGAACAGCAAGTGGACCTTCTAAATCGTTTAGCAGAAAATCTAAATCTGCTTTAATACTTTTTGATAACTTTGCACTAACAAATTTCTCTTTGATTTTCTTATCAGAAACATTTGAAAGAGCAAATTCATGTAAGTTATTTTCCTCCATAAATTTGTCAAATTCATCAGTACCAATAACAATGGTTTTTGGAATCTCAATTGATATATCATCAAACTCATCTTCAATCATAAATGAATTAAGAATAAACATAAGGAAAGCAAGTCCTCGTCCCTTCCCTCCTAAAGATCCAGGTCGTAATCTCAAGAACAAGATTTCAGGATGATAGTTTTCCCGATTGAAGTCATTAATTACTCCTCTTGTTTTTTCTAATACAATTTCCTTTATTGATTCAAGTAAGAAGTCTCTTAATTCTGCTTTGGTAAACTCTGAAACTTTTCTAGGTTTTATTGTATTTGCTACTTCAAATTCTCCTCTTGCTCTTAACCAGTTAGATAATTGATCCCTTTCCCCATGAAAAACTAATGATTCAATCGGTACTTCGCTTGTTTGTTTGTAAAAGTCAATAACATCTTTGGCTTTTCCATGTATCTTTCCTTCTCTATCTTTAAATGTGAAATCACCAAATCCTACGTAATCGAGTAACCATTTTCTTAACTCTCTAAGAATTACATGAGATTTCTTATGAATAAATACGCAATTCATGTTTTCTGCTTGTTCTCTATATTTTTCCTTGCTAGATTGAAGAATAACTGGTAAATTGGGCAAATCCCTTTTAATACTCTCAATAAAAGAGAAACCTGCATTCTTTTCTAGAACTCCTTTTTTGGGGAATTCTATATCTGAAATAACACCCATCAAGTTTTTTTTGTATTTCTTATAGTATTCAGTTGCTTCTTCATAAGTTTCAGCTAGTAATATTTTTGGTCTAATCCGCATTTTTAGTAAATCTTGGAAATCATTTGTCCCCTCAGAGATTAATCTATGTGTTTGTCTCATAAGTTCTCCATATAATTCTGGTAGAAGAAGAGAATAGAAACGAATTGAATCATCAACAAAAATAAACACTCTTACTTGTCCTTTTTCTGTATCGTAATCAGCATTCAGTTTGTCCTCAAGATGCTTTATAATTGCTACAAATATCTTTGAATCACCATTCCACACAAAAACTCTATCTATTCCTTCACGATGTTCAAAGTCCGGAAGATATTTTATTTCCACAACTGTATTGAGTAAAAGAATAACTGGTATGTTTTTTATCTCTTTAACCTTTTTTCCAAAAGAAAAAGCATCCATATCACCCAATCTTCTCATAGTAATAACTAAATCAAATTCTCCTGTTTTTAGTACATTTAGTGCTTCTTCAGCTGATGATACCCTTGTAATTCGTGGAAGAGTTCTTAGATTCAAATTTTGAAATTCTTCATAAATCTGATCTGAAAGTCTACCATCTTCTTCAAGCATAAAACTATCGTAAATGCTTGAAACAAGAAGAACATTATTCATACGTCTTGCCATTAACTCGTGAAAAATCTTGTATTTCTGTTTATATTCTAAATAGAAACTTTCTTCATCTTGGGTAGATGTCAACAAGGATGCCTCCTAATTTCCAATATATGATAAATATTAAATCATTTTTGTTCTGAAAGAAAAGAAGAAATTAATTCGAAAGGAGTGATCCAATCGAATTTTTAAAATGAAATTACCAATGACCTTGTGCAATCATTGCATTGGCGACTTTCTTGAAACCAGCTATGTTTGCTCCTAACACATAGTTTCCAGGTTCACCATATTCTTTTGATGCATCATATGCCATTTGATGGATTGTTACCATAATACTATGTAGATTCTGATCTACTTGTTGTCGGTTCCATGAAGTGAAACTGAAGTTTTGAGCCATTTCTAGACCAGAAGTAGCAACACCTCCAGCATTAGCTGCTTTTCCTGGACCAAAGAGAACTTTGTTTTCCAAGAAAATATCTGTTGCTTCAAGTGTAGATGGCATGTTAGCTCCTTCAGAAACTGCCATAACTCCATTATCTACTAGCATTTTAGCATCTTCTACTTGAATCTCATTCTGTGTAGCTGATGGAAGTGCAATTTGAACAGGAATCTTCCATGGTCTTTCTCCTGGATAATACTCACAGCCAAATTCTTCAGCATATTCTTTAATACGACCTCTTCTTACATTTTCAAGCTCAAACACATAATCTAGTTTTTCTGTTGTTATGCCTTCAGGATCATGGATAAAACCGCTAGAATCTGAAAGAGTTACAACTTTTGCACCTAATTCAATACATTTCTCTGTAGCATATTGTGCGACATTACCTTTACCTGAAACTGCTACCAATTTATCTTTGAAATCTTCATTTCTTGTTTTGAGCATTTCCATTGCAAAATAAACAGAACCATAACCTGTAGCTTCAGGACGAATTAACGAACCGCCCCATTCAATGGATTTTCCAGTCAAAACAGGTTCGAAGCTTTGGGTAATTTTCTTCCATTGCCCATATAAATAACCTATTTCACGAGCACCAACACCAATATCTCCAGCAAGGACATCAACTCGACCACCTACATGCCTGTATAATTCAGTCATAAAGGATTGGCAGAATCTCATTACATCATTGTCTGATTTACCCTTTGGATCAAAATCAGATCCTCCTTTTCCACCACCCATTTGAATTCCCGTTAAAGAATTCTTGAATGTTTGTTCAAATCCTAAGAACTTAATTATTCCTAGATTCACACTTGGATGGAAACGAAGTCCACCTTTGTATGGTCCAATTGCTGAGTTAAATTGCACTCTAAATCCTTTGTTCACCTGAATTTCTCCATTATCATCAACCCAAGGAACTCTGAATAAGATTACACGTTCTGGTTCAGTGATACGTTCCAAAATTTTGTATTTTTCGAATTTTGGTTCTTTAACAAAAACAGGGTTTAAACTGTCGAGAACTTCTCTAACAGCTTGATGAAACTCCGGTTGTGCCTCATTTTTGGCTACCACATGTTCATAAACTCGTTCGACATAATCTGACATTATACATAACCTCAATACATATTCAATATGATATAATTTTCAATCCTTTAAGTTGGTTCAAAAAGCTTACGATATAACTCCGTAATTTATCAAAATAAAAATATGTAAATTCCCTTCCTCTCTTTACAAATTGAGTATTTGCTAACCGAGTTCACTTTTTATTGATTCAAGAATCTTGTACGAATCAGCATGAGCAACATATTCTAGTACCTTTTCCAATAAAGTATTGATTGTTGGTTGAATTCTTACTGGTGGCATACTTACTCGATCTTTAATCTCTGCTAATGTCAATCCATTAGGATTTGAAGCAATAACTGATACAACCTCTGCTTCTGGAACGTCTAATAGACCTGCATCCATAAGGTATACAATTAACTTATTTTCTTCTTTGGCAAGTTCTAGTTTAGAGTTACTTTCCAGTATTTTTGCATCCATGGCTGCAATTTCCTGTTTGGAATTAGCTTCCAATTGAGTATATTCTTGTTCTTTATATGCTGCAGAATTTGTTATGTGATCCAACTCTGCTTCTAATTCTGTTTTTTTACCTTGGAGCTCTACAATATTTTTCTCTAATTCTTGTTTAGAGTCCCTTTTTCTCTCAGCATTAATTTCAAGTTCTGACCTTTTTGTTTCACTAATCTCTATCTCAGCTGTAGTAGTCTCAACAGCTTGTGTAGTAGACATAATTTGCTGTTCAAGATCTGTGTTAGTCTGTTGTAATTCTTGATGTGTTCTATTAAGAGATACTATGTAATCAGGAATAACTCTAATATCATCCGCAATCGATTCAACAGTGGAATGTGAATTTGCTATAGTTGTGGATTTTCTGGAAGACAAATCTTCAAAATTTCTCTTTATTTCATCAAGGATATTTTTCATTCTTACTTCTTCTGCCATTTTTCTCACCTACAAATCAATCTCCACTAGTAACTGGATTTTTCCAGTCATTGAATCAAAAGAGATTATTTCTCTTGATTTTAAATCATCTAGAATCTTTCGAATTATCTGGTCAGAAACACCAGATGTTTTCTTAAGATTCTCTTCAGTGTCTACACCAGGAACAGTTAAACTTCTGATAACCTGTATTTCGGGGAGATTAACAATATTCATTTTCACCAAGTACTGTAATGCTTTAGTTCTTGATATCATCTTGTTATACTGTTCATTGAGATCAGCATTTCGAATTTCTCTCTTTCGAAGTTCTTCCTTTGTTTCTTCATTATTTGATTGAGTTAGAACTTCAATCTCCTCTATTTTTCGTTTGAAACCTGAAATTCTTTCTGTGAGAGATTCTGTTTGAACTGATAACTCTGTATGTGTTCTTTCATTTTCTAAAATGATTGCAGCTAATTGTTCAATATCTCTCTGAATACTTGTAATTTCGGATTCAAGAATATCTTTTCGAGAATTCAACTCTTGGAGTTGTTGTTTTAGACTGTCTAAATTAGTAGTGTTGTTTTGTTTCCTGTCTTCTTCTTTGACTACTTGCTGATTAATCTCATCAGCTTGCTTGAAGAAGGAACTCAGTATGTCATTGAACTCTTTAATCTTGCCATTTATTTCTTGTTTCTTACTTAAAAGAAGCTGCTCTAATTCATTGAGATTACTAGTTAATCTATCAATATTATTCTGAGCAGATTCAAGATTCACTTTACTCATAAAATTCTCCTCACAATGACTTCTCTTGCATTTAGTAACAGATTATACTCTGTCCTATACGTAATAAATCTTATTATACTAAAAATGACAAAAATGAAAGAAAAGAAAAGAAAGGGGGAATTTAGTTGAAAGCATCTGGAGTATCTTCTCCACCTTCAATATTATGGCAATAAGCTACATGAGTAGCACTGTACCATTTTTCAGGTGGATCTTCTACACGGCAAACATCTGAAACAAGAGGACATCTTGTTTGGAATTTGCATCCTGGTGGAGGATTAATTGGAGTTGGAATATCTCCTGTAAGGAAGATTTTCTTTGATCTTTTTGTTGGATCTGCAATTGGGACTGCAGAAATCAACGCCTTAGTATAAGGATGCATCATTGTTTCAAAAATCTCATCACTTGTTCCAGCTTCCATTATCTTACCGAGATACATTACATTGACCTCATCACACAAAATTTTAACCAGTGAAAGGTCATGAGCAATGAAGAGATAAGTTAAACCCATTTTGCTTTGTAGTTCGAGAATTAGTTGAATAATAGCTGCTCGAACTGAAACATCTAGGTTGGATACTGGTTCATCCATTACAATGAAATCAGGTTCTAAAGCAAGAGCTCTAGCAATACCCAACCTTTGCCTTTGACCTCCACTAAATTCATGTGGATATCTATAGGCATGATGTGGAGCTAATCCTACATCTTTAAGGAGAGTTAGAACTTTGTAACTTGCTTCGTCTCCAGATGCTACTCCATGAATATCAAATGGTTCAATAATGATGTCATGTGCTGTAGCTCTTGGATTAAGGGATGCATAAGGATCTTGAAATACAATTTGTAGATGTCTGCGGATTTCTTTCATTTCTTCAGTAGTTAAACGATTGATATCAATACCTTTGAAATAGACTGATCCTGCGGTTGGTTCATGTAATCGAATGATGGTTTTTGCTGCAGTACTTTTTCCACAACCTGACTCACCAACTAGACCTACAATTTTACCCTTCTTGATTCGAAGATCAATACCATCTACTGCTTTCAAGTGTGCTACTTTTGGACGTTTGCTAAAAGGAGGGATATGGGGAAGACCAAAGTATGCAACAATTATTAGTCCAATAATGATTAGACCAGCTAACTGTTGGAAAGCAAAAACAACTATTGCTGCTACAAATGCAATCATAAACCATGTTGTCTCAAAAGGTATGGGAATATCGAAGAATTTCTTCAGATTGACTACGTCAAGAATAACATCTTCTTCCATTTCTTTTGTTCTAATACGATCTGCCATAGCACCTCTAGCTTGTTGCTTTGAGGCGATTTTTTCTATAAAGGAATCTGAACTTTCACTCATTTGTAACACCTAACTTGCTATTGCCTTTGGAATTTTGCGAACTTCTCGCTTTTCACCATGTTCTTGCATCCAGGCTTTTCCTTCTTCTGTATAGATGTGACATCTAACAAAATGTCCTGGTTCTATTTCACTGATATCGGGAAGAATAACCCCACAAAGTCCTTCCATCCAGTAGTCACAACGTGGATGAAAACGACAAGCTGATGGGGGGTTGATAAGATTAGGAATTGCTCCTCTGATAATCATCAGATCTTCCCGCTCAGCATCTGGACGAGGTATTGCTCCTAGTAACCCTCGAGTATACGGATGGTAAGGAGATTTGAAAATAATCATAATATCTCCTGATTCACAAATGTAACCTGCGTACATAACTGCTACTCTGTCACACATTTCAGCAATTACACCCATGTCATGAGTAATCAAGATAATACTCATGTCGAACTCTTCACTTGTAGCTTTTAGTAGCTCAAGAATTTGTGCTTGAATTGTAACATCGAGACTAGTTGATGGTTCATCAGCAATAAGCAATTCAGGATTGCAGCTGAGAGCCATAGCGATCATAACTCTTTGTCGCATTCCCCCACTGAATTCGAAAGGATAATTGTCAACTCTTTCATCAGCTGAAGGAATACCAACTAAACTCATAATTTTGATTGATTTTTCTCGTGCTTCTTTCTTAGAGACTTTCTGATGAAGCATAATAGCTTCACTGATCTGATCACCAACAGTAAAAACAGGATTAAGACTGGTCATAGGATCTTGGAAGATCATAGCAATTTGGTTACCTCGAATCTTTCGCATATCTGCGTCACTAAGTTTTCGGAGGTCTGCACCATGGAAAATAACTTCTCCTTCAAGGATTTTTCCTGGGGGATCTGGAACGATACCCAGTATAGATAACGCTGTTACTGATTTTCCTGAACCAGACTCACCTACTAATCCCAGTGTTTCTGATTTGAAAACTTGAATATCTATACTTTCAATTGCTTTAACTACGCCCTCTTCCGTGAAGAAATATGTTTTTAACCCGCGAATCTCTAAAAGAATATCTTCAGGTGGACGACTCATTATAGATCACACTTATTATTAGCTAATAATCACTTGGTTTTTCCATTTGATACACTTTTATAAATCTAACTATCTTTCCTTACTTAATCTAATTAATTAGAAAAACAGATATAGGATTATTTTGTGATTTCTAAAACTACTTACCTGAATTTATAAAATCATATCTTTCTAGTCGCTCACGGAATCTATATACTCTTTTTCTTAAAGTCGGTAAATGGACGTTGAAATCTTTTCTCAAATGCAACATTGTAAAAAGGTTAATTGCAGGTATTTCGAGATAATTGGGGAAAAATGCCACTATCATTGTTAGAGCAGCGTCTCTCATATCAGCATAAGGTATCACACGTTTATCTATCAAATCTTCAACTTTCTCGTAGATAAGCTCAAAGACTTTTTGTTCTTTTGGAAGAATCTCATGAAGATAAATAATGGCTTGATCAACTTTGGATAGTAGCTCCTTTGAATCTATTTCGTGGTTGAATTTGAGAAGTTTCGCACTTTCGAGACTAGTTTTAGCTTGAGAAATTTTTCTCAAATAATGATCATAGTCTTCATCTATACCCCAAAATTTGAAGATTCGACGAAGATTGGTTTCCTTGATTTCCTTACCATTTAATATCGTGTGATGATCTAATATCGCTAGGAAATAGGAAAGCATGTCACTATTATTGAAGCTTGCATCATTAACATGACTTTCTAATAAAAGACTGTTAAGACGTAGAAAATGTAAAACTGCATCAGTGAAAAGATTTTCAGGAACGTTAGTTTTCAGAATGTCAGAGATTATTTCAAGGAATCTGAAAAAATGTCGCTGATCAACCTTCCAATCAATGCGTCTGAGCTTACCATTGATTAGATAAAAGCGTGGTTGTAATTCGTGTTCCTTCTTTATCAAAGGTTCTAACTGAATTTTTTCAATGACAGTGGTCATTTCTCCTCGCTATAATATAGTGAAATTGCTTTAAATACTCACAAATTTTTATTTGACAAACTAAAGTAAAAACAAAGAAACGGTCCCGTACTTCCCCCTGGGTAAAGTGTACTCCCTCCCTTTGAATGGTCTACACCCGATTTTGGAAGGCCTTAAATTATAAGGCATGATAGGTGTTCGAGTACCTATCAAGAGTATGATTCACAATTTGGTTAATAAACGAGAGAAAAAAAATTGCAATTTAATTGCATGAAACAAAATGAAAAGGAGTTGAGAGAAGGACTAATCCTT
>JAEOTK010000197.1 GCA_016839875.1 Candidatus Heimdallarchaeota archaeon | reverse complement strand
ATAAAGATGATGAGAATTGGTTAAAACACGTTGTGCTTGAAAGAGGTATAAAATCAGGAGAAGTACAAACGTTACTGGTTCCAATTGACGATGGAGGAGAGAAATAATGCCATTGATTGTAGATGTTAAGCTTTGCACAAGTTGTGGAGAATGTGTTGAACGCTGTCCAATGGATATCATTAGATTGGATGATAAAGGATTTCCTTACCAAAAGTACAAAGAATGTTGGTATTGCAAAGTATGTGAAGAAGATTGTCCAGAAGACGCTTTAATTATTGATTTGCCTTTTTTGGTAAAATAAATTAATAGGAGAACCATAATGATTAATTTAGAAACCGCAAGACTAAATATTCGCAATTACTCATCAGATGATTGGCAAGATCTTGCAGAACTTGGTATAACTTATGAGAAATCGGAATATGCGAAATATGACGAAGGGCCTTGGCCTAATGATCCAGAGGAATATAAAGGAATAGCAGAATCGTTTTCTAAGGAAGATGACTTTCTAGCAATCGTTTTGAAAGAAGAACAAAAATTGATAGGACTTATAGCTAAATTCAAGAGTAAGGATAAGGAAAATGAATTCAGTTTTGGTTATAATTTTAATTCAAATTTTCATGGAAAAGGATATGCTTTGGAAAGCTGTAAAGTAGTGATAAAGTATATGTTCGCAGAACTCAATGCAGTTAATATAATCGCAGGTACAGCTAAAATAAATGAACCTTCCATCAGATTACTAAAACGGCTAGGTTTTAAGAAAGTTGGAGAAAAGATTCATTCTTTTAGAAAAGATGAAGAAGGAAAACCAATTGAATTTATTGGTGTTGATTATTTGCTTACAAAACCAAGTTGGTTAGAACAACAAAGTCAATGAGTTTCTTCCATTTTTCATTTTACAAATGATTACATCTGTAGTAGAAAGAATATATAAGGGTCTCTAACTAGTAAATTCCATGTTTAAAGTTGTCAAAAAGGAGGAATTTGGAAAATACAAGAAGATATTTGGGAAACATAATTCAATAACCATTTTCAATTATGCTTTTGATAATAAATTAGGAAAACTTGAAATTGATAATTTTGATAAACCTGAATACGCAAAGTTTTCGTTTGTTAATTTTATGTTCTTTGTTGGGAAAGCTGATGAAAAAATAGCTAATAAGATTCTGGATACATTTCCACCTATGGTAGCTATAGTTGCTGAAAATAAAGGATGGTATCCTCTTATTGAATCGTACTTCTCATCAAAAGAAGATATAAGATTTGTTCAACAGAAAAGAGTGAAATTTTCAAGTGATTCCCTTGCAATTGATCATTTGAATTCTTTGAAAAAACCTTTACCTGAAGGATTTAGTTTAGAAAAAACATCACACTCAACAGTGAAAAATCTTCCACCATCACTCAAATATCATCTTCAACTTTTCTTTGGTTCTGATGAGAATTTCATAGAAAATGGGGTGGGATTTTGTATACTAGATGACGATAAACCAATTTGCATGGCTTCTTCTTTCATCCCTATTTATGATGAACGTTTAGAAGTAGAAATAGACACAAAAGATGATCCAAAATATAGGAGAAAAGGTTTTGCAACTGCTGCATGTGTGGCATTGTTTGAATTCTGTTTTGAAAATAATCTTACTCCAGAATGGGATGCACAAAATGAAGCTTCAGTAGGATTAGCAAAGAAATTAGGTTTAAGAGAAAAGGAAACATGGAAACTATATTACTATATAGAAAATAAATAAGGTTAAGTAATTTTTTGTTCAAAAAATTGAATTCTCAATTCCTCAAGGTTTTTTTTGAATACACTCTTTCAAAAAAGGATTTTAGAGGTGAATAGGCAATAATGATTGAAATCTTAGATTCATTTCTTCCGTTTCTTAAAAATAATGAGCATTAAAACACTAACTGATACTGCTAACAGACTCACAATTAGGGTCATACCTGTTGTTTCAGAAGTATTTGAAGGAGTTTCAAATTGAATATCTATTTTCTCTGTCTTAACTAATACATTCCCTCCATGAATACCTGTTACTCCAAAAAAACTACTCTTCTCTTCATATGAATCAGTATCTGCAAGTATTTCAGTTAAGTTGAATGTGTCTCTTTCTGTGAAATCTTTATCCAAATTGAAATAAAACATCCGATTTACTGGATCACAGATGTTACTATATTTTGTAGCAGCTGTTCCTTCTTGATGAACTGCATTAAGTATCTCTGAGCATTTAGAAACATTAAGATCATTTTCAGAACTGATTTCACCTAACATCTGAGTGGCAGTACCATATCGTGTACAAGGATAATGTCCTTGACTAGTATCATTTAGATTGAAATTAGTTGAAACAAGAAATTCAGAATCAATCCTAGTAAATACCCACTGACCTGTTGCATTAATCCCAACGACTACAGCGTCTCCAAACCTATCTGCGTAATGGAATTGCCCCCCTAGCTCTCCTTCCCATTTGTGATTTTGAAACCATGCAATAACCTCTTCTACATCCTTACAATCCCATAATACTTGAGCTAAAGCATTGGGAGTATAAGGGAATGATGAACTAGGATTAAGATGTAATTCAATATCTGGTAAGCCATTACCATCATAACATAAACCAAATTCATTCATCCCTCCTTGTTCCCAACCATCAACATCTGGGCAATCATTATTATCATAACCGAAAAATACTGCTCCATAAATCTCTTGATCACCGAAGTATTCAGTTGAAACATTTTGAGCAGGGATGTACCATCTATAAGCATTATTCCGCTTGTTATCCTCATTGTTTCCAAAAAACACTTTATCACCAATAGTTGCAGTGAAAATTGTACATGAAGAGGAAACATGAGTTTCAATATTACGATTTTCTATTCCTTGAATTATAAAAGGCTGTAAGAATAAAATAATCATAGTTACTATAAATAATAATTTTTGAAGATATTTCTTTGTCATTCCGGGCTAAATTAAACATCCACACTATTTAATGTTTAAGTACAACTTGTGACTCTTATTTTTAAGTCTGAAAAACTATTCATAATTATTATAAAATAATAGAATGATTAGTGACAAACATTACTTCTATTAATGAGTTAACTTATTTTGATTCCATATTCTTCTAATTTTCTTTTGAAAACATCAACTAGAATAGGTTCTTGTAATACACTGCTAAAAGTGAGTACGAGTTTATCGTTGAAACTCACCACACTGATTCTTTCCTTACTTCCTGCAGAAGGACCTACAGTGAACTCATAAAAATCAATATTTTGTTCCAGATGTTTTGGTATTGATACCATTCCTAAATTCGATATCATACCGCTATAAAATGGAGTATTTACTAAATAATAAAATGTTCTTGCAAAGAATCTCTTGATTTGGAAAGGAACCATATGCATTATTAGCATATTTGCAGTCTTTATGTTTCTTGACATTTTGAAGATGAATGTTTCCTTATGAATCTGTTCTTTAAACAATTGGTAGATCTCTTTTGCAGTATCAGCCATCGATCTATCTTCATCTCTGGGATCCAAATCTATTCTTACTGTTGAAGTAAAATTTCTCATGGTTTTTGATTTGAAAATATTTCTCAAGTTTACAGGGATTCTTATACTAAGTGGTCTGTGTTTTTCTGATTTATTCGGATAAATTGTCTCTTGAATCTCCACAAGAGAATCATAATAAATGGCTGCTAAGAGAGAAGTAATGGAGACATTCAACTCCTTAGATTTTCGCTTGATGCTTTCAAGAGAAACATATACATTCCGAAGATTAAAAACACCTGGAGGTTCAACTTTGTAAGGTATAAAGAAACTTCTTTTTACGAAGTTGTCTGTACGAATTCTTATTTTCATATCCTTATTCTGTTCAAATGAATCTTCAAATTCTAACAAATCTGCTTTATCTGCAGCTAAAAGAATATTGTCCCACCCCTCAATCGATTCTTCTCTAATTCTGAAATAATCTGCAATTAAAGAATTGAGAAATATCAAACCTCCATAGCCATCCGTTAAGCAATGATGGAATTCAAAAGATATTTTGTTCTTATCTACCAGTATTCGATAAAGGAGATTGTTTCTGCCAAAAGGAATGTACTGGCAAGGATATTGGTTCTCCTTTTCTATTTTCGGAATTGAAAGATTGGTTACTAATTTTCCCCAAATAAGACCTTTTCTTATACTAACTCTATAATAAGGAAATCGTGGTAAAATGTTGGAAATAGCCGTCTGTAGTTGTTTAGTATCAATTTCCTCATTTAAGGTACAGGATACTCGAAAAACATTAGTAATTCTCTTATTAGTTATCAGACTAAATCCAATAGAAGCAACATCTAGCTTATGCTTCTTTCCATTAGGTTTAATTCCAAATGTTGTTTCTGTAGAAATATTATTTTTCAAAATTGAATCATTCCTGTGCTCTTACTTCCCTTTATTAGTTTACTTAAGGAGTTTTATATTTTAAAAACTAGGGTGCAATGAACAGATTAGATATTTCTCAGATTTCTTTCCGTATTCTCTCAAACTTTAAATAGTAAAACCTTGTTTTCTAAATAATATGACTCAGGAGCAATTAGTATCATTCTGTGGAATAAATTGTTTAGAATGTCCAGCATATGTTGCTAAAAGAACTGATGATAATGAATTAAGAGAAAAAACAGCTAGAGGATGGTCAAGACCAGATTTCTTTGTAGCACCTGAAGAAATCAATTGTGATGGTTGTATAACAACTGACCAAGAATTATTCAAACACTGTAACGTTTGCCAAGTAAGGATTTGTGGATCAGAAAAAAGTGTTCAAAATTGTGCCCATTGCAATGATTACTCTTGTGAAAAACTAGAAGGACTATGGACCTTGTTTAATTTAACAGAACCTAAAGAAATACTAGATAGCATAAGAAACAATCTGACATAATGCAAACAATTATTCGAAATTGTTAAAAAAAAGATGCAAAAGCATCTCTAATTCTTTATTTGTGATTAGGTTTCACTCTGTAAGTTCTTTTATTGTAAAATCTATTAGTTCACTCCAATTTCCTGCAGAACTCTCATAATAGACATCAGGTGGAGTATGAGTCTCTTGATTCGCATCACCATTGGGGAAGAGTCCCATGATATATGAGAATCTAATAATCAGCTTACTATTTGGAAGTACAAAGTAAGTAGCATCTCCAATACCATCACCACCTGTATTAGTGCCGTATAAAGTAGCAAATCCAGTATTCTTACAAAAGACCGAGAAGGATTCAGAAGCAGAAAAGATATTCTTATCGATTAAAACTGAAATGGTTCCATCGAAATCTACTGAATTTTCAGGCCCAATTGTAGTTGGGTTTTTGTAGATTTTGACTTCGTCAGATTGAACTTCTGGTGGTAAATGGTCAAAGAATGATTTTGAAACTTTTGAATACCACTGCCTTTCTCTTCTCATCATATGTGCATATTTTGCTTTATCGTGAAGTGGTAAATAGAAGTAATCTTTAGTTTTTTCTTTGATTAAAGGTGCAACTATTTCTTGATACCAGAAATAATCACTACCCCCCGAATTACCTCTAATATCGATAATCAGATGATCATAATCAGCAATAGTATCGTAGAAATATGTTATCATCGAGTGATAAAGAGGATCAGGATTAAACATACCACCAAGTTGTAAATACCCAACTCGTTCATCTGGATAGAGCCTGGTTGATATATCAGGTAGATTTGGATAGTATCCTCTCCAATTAAGAGAAGAATAGCTGAATATAGAACCAAAATCTAATGTTTTATCAAATTGATTACTAGTTGCGTTTTCAAAAGTAAAATCAGTAGAGAAACCTAGAAATAAAGGTCTCAAAAATTCTACATAATTCCTTTCTCTAGCATAGTCATAATGGAGATAAGTAACATTGTAGCAATTATTGATTAAATTATGAATAGGAATTCCATCTACTGCTACTACTTTGGATCCTATCAAATAATCATCTGAACTATTAGAAGCTTCATGAACAATATATTCACCCTTGTCATAGACCATTAATAGATCATAATTTATTCTATTATTACCTAAAAACCAATTATCTCTTAAGTACATTAAAGTATCATATTTACTAATCCAATATTGATTGGCTTCAACAATCTCTTCACTAAAAATTTCAGTGTAAGGATATCGATTGTCTCCTACAAACCACTCACGATTTGTGGAAGTAAAAGAAGGTTGTACAAGATATGTATGACAATTCTGTAAAGCTACGATAGCATCAAGCAGCACATCAAGAAATTGAGTAGTATCCTCACATACTCTGATTCTTTCTAAATAGAATTCCTTAAGATCAAGCCAATTATAACCCATTCTTCTCTCATTCATATCAAAGAATGGAAAATTATCTTCAAGTAGGCTATACATATATTCAAAATCTTCAACGAATTCATATAATCCCATGTTTTGGGGTTCTACATCAGTTATATATTTTTTAAAGCTAACATTCATATTACTCCCCCAGAAGTAAACATATATTCATACTACCGTAGATGAACTCACAATGATT
>JAEOTK010000196.1 GCA_016839875.1 Candidatus Heimdallarchaeota archaeon | reverse complement strand
TACCCAGAAGGAACATCAAGATATGGACTATATGTGCTTTGGAATGAATGAACGTAAAACTGCCCTTCAGAAGCATTAATACAATTGTTTGCAAAGTAGGATTTTACACTGTCATTATTATAAGCAAAATATGTATTATAATTGAAAAATCCTTCAAAACTCATATTTGCTGCAGTACTTTCTAATAAGAATTGCTCCCTGTCATTAAATCTTACATCAGTTGTTCCATCTACTGATGATTCAGTTCCATTATAGTCAACTAAATTATCATCCCAATCGGAATCAGATTCTATCTGTGGATTATCATGCAAATTACTCCATGTCGATAATAGTGGACCTTGAATAAAATTGGTAAAAAGTCCTGAAGATACATTTTGAGTAATTTGTAAGTCGTAAATATCACTTGAAACCATAGAGTCAAACACTGGACCATAATCTTCAGGTTGTAAAGCTGCTGTGACTCCATCATTCGAAACAAACTCCCACGTGCTTGAATCGTACCTATCTTTGACTTCCCACCTATAAAGAAAATCCCCAAGTTGTCCTGTAGGGGAATGTACTTGAGCATATAATGAATCTTGAAGAGTATCATTCAAATCAAGTGAATCGAGTAAATCTAGAAATCCATCAAGATAAAACGGAGCTGAACCCTGGAACAGAGTATCGAACCAGGTTTGACCTGCTGCTTGTTCTCCTATTTCTCCTGGAGGTAAATCTCTGTACTTTCCTATCATATTGAAATATGGAGAGAAGAAAGACAGAATTAAAGTACCAATAGTGAGACCAACAAACATTATTCTCCATATATTATGACGTGTGTGATATTTGAATAAAGTTAGAGGGAAGAAAACAATTAATGTTACAATTGTTAAAATAATCCTAATTAATTTCGGAGCAAATGAAACTCTGTAAGTTTCGAATGCTAATAATACTATAAACACTTCAATAAAAATCAAAACTGGGTATAAAACATTGAGTGCTATATCAGGAAGTGGAATAATTATTAGTTCCCTAAAATAGCTTTGTACAATGGTTACGACCAAAAGTGCACCAAATACTAGTGTAAAGAGAATGTTCCATTTTTTTATGCCTTGAGGACCCATCATCGCTGCTGGCAACTTCATTCCTTTTCTCTTTATCTTCCTTTGTGACGGCACAACAGCTGGCTTTGTCTTTAATTTAACTCCTTCTTTGAGTTTTTTCCCCGGTTTTTGCTCTCCAGACATCAGTTTTCCTCTTTACTAGAATATCTTAAGCAACAGATGGTTACCCTATTGACTCTATAGTTCTACTTTATTCAAAAACTTTTTGTGATATAAATACTTGTAAAAAGGAAATCAATACTAGAAAAATTGTGTATTAATATATCTAACTAAAATTATATTTTCGAAAAACAACACAACAATTAAATTCAAAAAGCAATGTCATACATTCATTAAAAAACAACTTATGTTAATAATATTACTCAGATAAAAAGACATGCAAAATCTAACAAAGGCTGTGATTACAATAGAAGTCAAACTTGTTTCCCACCCCCCAGAAACTGAATTAATAGCAAAAATGGCAGCTGTAATTTGTTATTCAAAAGAACATAGATTTAACGAAGTTAAACAAACAGCTGAACTAAAACCTGCCGAATATCTACGAAAAATAATTAAGGATGGACACACCTCGATTCTTGAGCATAATATCTTCGTTTTTTATGTTTCAGGCATTAGTAGGGTTGCATCACATCAACTTGTTAGAAAGAGAATAGCTAGTTTTTCACAACAATCCCAAAGATATGTTAACGCTGAAAGTTTCAATTTTGTAATTCCTGATACTATTAAAAATACAGAATTAGTTGATGAATATAAAAAAATAATGAATTCCAATTTTGATTTCTATCAAAGAATGGTAGATAAAGGAATTCCAAAAGAAGATGCTCGTTTTATACTTCCTAATTCAACAACTACTCAGTTAATTGTTTCTATGAATGCACATGCTTTGATTGATTTCTTCGTTAAGAGGATTTGTCAAAGATCACAATGGGAAGTAAGACACTTAGCAGAATTAATGTTGGAAGAAGCCAAAAAAGTTGCTCCAGTAATTTTCAAAGACGTAGGAGCTTATTGTGATTTCTTTGGTTATTGCCCTGAAAATCATATGTCATGCGGAAGAAATCCAACTATTGAGGAACTTAAGGGAGAATAACTATTCATCCAATTCATCTAGTTCGTTGTCATCTTCTTCTTCGATTTTGCTTTTTTCATGAATTTTAATCAAAACTGAATTTGTTCTTATTAAGAGAAAAGTATAGAGGAGAGCAATGATAATCAAAGAAGGTTTAATGATCAATTCTGCAATTGCATTTCTTGGGATCATATAATAGATAATTAAAGAGTAAATAACGCTTGCAGCTGCAAGAATAGCTAGAAAAATTAGAGGCCAGAACATTTGTTTGAATACTTCACCCCATTTCTGAAATACTCCTTGGATTTTGGTATCAACATATTCGAAATCTGTTTTAATCAAATTCTGTTTGTATTGATGAACTTGATCCTCTGCATAGTTGCTAATGGGTTTTACATAATAATTCTTCTGCGAGAAATACTCAACATAAAAGAACGTTAATAGAAACCTTATCGAGACACAAATTCCTGCAGAGATTTGATATAATATTATATCAACTCTACCCAGTGTTTCAGGGAAGAACATTGAGTTTACATTTCCTGTAATTATTGATATAGTAGTACCTAGTAATAATATAACTCCAAAACTTAATTCATTTCCGAGACTAAGTCGGGTTCCTCTAACGAAATCTATTAACAACACAACTATACCTAGAATTAACCACATAGCAAAAACATAGATGTTCAAACTAATAGCTGATTGGAGTACTATTATTCCTAAAGCTAATGCTCCAAAAAGATGATGAGCAACTGCTAGAATAGGTGCTGCTGTATCTGAAATAGTTGTTTGTTCCCATTCCTCAACGAATACTTTATCCCTAATCCGCATTGTCATACTCCTCGAGCCTCCTGTACTAAACGATGAGTAGGTGCATATTGCTTCATCAATCTGTATAAAACAAGTATAATGTTGTCATCATAACCTGCCATTTCAACATAATCCCCTCCAATAGTATAGAGAATATTTCTTATTTCTTTTTCCCGTTTCTTATATTCATCTTTAACCAAGCTTGGGAAAATATGACGAATAACATCCCTATAATGCACATCTTGAGCTTGTTCTAGCATCCAGTCAGGTGATGCCAAAATATTGAAATCCATTGTAGAATAGTTAACAAAAATGACTCGACAACCCATTGTTTGAAGCAAATGTATTCCTTGTAATTTTCTTCTCAGATCACCTTCTAAATCAGAAAAAATTATAGCTATAGAATGTAAAAGCTGATTTGTTTTTGTAAATTTAACCGCATCTATGAAATTACTTTGAGCACCTGTAGCCTCAATATCAAAAAGATTAAGCATCAACCTAAGTTCATTTCTTCCGACTTGGGGAACAATAAATCGTTTGACATAATCAGAATATGCTATTACAGCGAGATCATGGTTTGTACCTTTAATCAGAGATGATAGTTCCACTATGGAGGATAAAGCATACTCAAATTTAGGACCATACATGGTACTCCCAAGATCCAAATAAATCAAGAAGTGAAGATTTCTTTCATCTTCATATTCCTTGGAAATTAATTTATCATGTCTTGCTGTAGCATACCAATCAATATGCTTTATTTCATCACCAGGCAGATAATCTCGGAGAGCAAAAAATTCATCTCCTCTTCCTTTGACTCTTTGAGCAAATTCATGTACCATTTTCATCAAAAGCTCCTTTTTAGTTTTCCAAGGAATGTTAATCCTAGGTCGCTGAGGAAGAATCTTGATGAATATCGTTTCATCAATTATCCTTTTGTTTATGAAGAGAAATTGAAAAGGTCCTACAGAGATTTCAACAGGTCCTACTTCTCCATTCCCTCTACGAACAGCAAGAAGAAGCCAAACAATTTTTGTTGTACTATTTGAAGGAAGAACTAAGGAGATATTTTCTGGTTTGTCAATACACTCAAAATGATAGGAAAAGTGCAGAGCTACTCGCGCTTGAACATCATTAGATGATTTATTTTCAATTTCTGTTACTACGGATAACAATCCTCTGCTTCTAATGTATTCTTTTGATACGCGAAGAGATACATCAAATGAATATTTCTGCGATTTTAAGAAACCAATATAAGTTGATGGAATCACCAACCAAAAAAGAATACCTGGAATAATAAGAAGATAGTTCTCGATAGCCAGACCTAGAACGATAAATAAGCTTCCGAAGAGAATGAAAATCTTTCCATTCTTAGTTAACTCAAATTGGTCAGTTCTATCCATTTGGTTCTTCCTCTACAATCTCATGTCAAATTACAACTTCAACTTCTGAAAGGATGTTCTGTATAATTTCTGTTACCCTAATTTGCTCTATTTCAGCTTCAGGTGAAAGGATTAAACGATGATTCATTACTGGGTAGAATATCGATTTAATATCATCTGGTTCAACAAAATCTCTTCCTCTAATCGCAGCTATAGATCTACTAAGAGAAAGTAAAGCTATAGAACCTCTTGGACTTGCACCAAGTGCTAGAGAAGGAATTGAGCGGGTAGCTAAGACAAGTTTAGCTATATATTCTAAAATTTGGTTACTAACAGTAACATCTTTTTTGATTTCAGTCACTAGTTTTGAGATTTTACTTTTCGTTGTTACAGAATCTACATCTGCAAACATCTTTTCTCTCTTCTTTAGAAGCATATCAACTTCACCTTGCAAAGAAGGAGGATACACTGGAATTTTAACAAGAAAACGATCTATTTGAGCTTCAGGTAAAGGATAAACACCTGTTGATTCAATTGGGTTTTGAGTAGCGATTACCATAAAAGGTTCAGGTAATTTGTATGTGGTTTTTCCTGAGGATACTTGTTTTTCTTGCATTGCTTCTAGAAGCGCAGATTGTGTCTTTGGAGGGCTTCTATTTATCTCATCTGTCAGAAGTATATTTGTAAAAACTGGTCCTTCAATAAATGTAAATGAACTGGTTTCTCTGTCGTAGATATTTCCTCCTGTGATATCAGCAGGCATTAAATCACTAGTGAATTGGATTCTCTTAAAACCCATTTTGATTGTATCAGCTAAGGTACTTGCCATAAGTGTTTTAGCAATACCGGGTACTCCTTCAAGCAGAACATGTCCTTCACTAAGAAGAGAAGCAAACATTAATTCGATTACTGATTCGTTTCCTACGATTCGTTTTCTCATTTCTTCCATGATATTTCCGAAAATATCTTTTGTTTCATTAACTTGTGTCATTCATATCTACCTCGTTTTTGTATTTCTTCTAATTTTTGAAAAAGAGCAAGAAAAGTATCTCCATCCAGTTTCTTTTCTACTGCAGTTTCAAAGAGCTCTTTCTCTTCCTCTTTTAACAAATGCATTGGAACATAATTTAGTTTCTCAATAAGATAGTAATTGTAAGCTTGATTTGGATAGAGTTCATATTGAAAATAGAGAGTTGAAAGGTATTTCTCTTCAACCGTTGGTTTTATCGGAGTACCAAAGGTGTCATATAGTTCCCTCTTTCTACTCCATATTCTATCCGAAATAAATTTCTTGTAAGATTCTTGAGTTTTAAAAATTTCTCTGAATCTAGGCGTAAAATAAAAGAATATCAGAGTCAAAATAACCATAATCACTATGAAAAGATTGGTTTTTGTTAAAAGGATTATATATCCGTATGATTGATTAATGATTCCTTCAGTTGATACAAAGGGCCATCTTTTGTGACTTTCTTCAAAACATACAAGTTTACTAGTTTGCTCAGAATAGGAGTTAAGCATATACATAACTACGTTGATATTGCTGAACCCTTTAGCAAAGAGATCATTAGATAGAAAACTAGTTGAAGAGATAGCAACGATAAGCCCCCCTCCTCTCTGAACTGCCGTACATATCTTCTTCCTACTTGGTTTTTCCCTAACTGTATCCCAGACTTTATCTTCATTAGCATCTAAAAATGCTGTTTCTTCTGTTGAAAACGAATATAATTCTCGTTGATCTTCGCTTTCATAAACAGTTGCGATTGCTTTGGACCTAACTAGACACATTGTACCGTTTAATGAATAGGGAGAGTTAACAAGTACAATTTCTGGTGATTTAAAATAATATTCTGTTTCCATAATAATCGAACTGGAGACATAAATACCGAAATATTCTGCAAGTTTATTGGTAGGTCTATCACCTGCTATGATTATCAATACTCCGCCAGAAGCAACGAAGGCATCTATTGCTGCTAATTCGGAAGGTTGATAGTTTTTTGTCCCACCAGTAATTACTAAAATCGAACCTTCAGGAAGATTCAAAATAGGTTCTGTGGAGAGTAATGTTCTTGTTGTATTGTATCCTTCTTCTACTAATATTTCATTAAAATAAGACAAACCACTTGGTTCATCGTTTGTAATTGAATAGGGGGGAGGAAGACTTGTCACGTTAATACTTAGGGGTAACAATATTAGAAGAAAAAGTAACAGCGTCTGAATTAGCATTTTGAATAATGGACCATATTTTGCAGAAAAAAGAGCTCGAAACGGTTTCATTCATTATCACCCAAAATATCAGTTTTTATAATTTCAATATCAGTTTGTGATACACTAAGTTGCTTCATCTTTTGGAGCCTATGAATAAAGCCTTCAAGATCTTCATATCCCAATTCCGCTATTTTATACCTAGCTAGGTAGAATGTTTCAATCATCCAATTTAGATGAGATACTATTTCTGGTAAATCTAAGGAATGTGAGAATTCTTTAGGAGTCAGATAAGCATCTCTTCTGATACCAAGAATCCTTTTCATATTTTTATCTAAATGGTGATAACCAAAGATAACACCTTCTGAAAATCTCTTTTGTTCAAGATATTCTTTTAATACGTCAACAAGAGTTTTGATATTTGTTCTAAATTTTTCACGACGAGACAGAAGTGAAGACACTTTTGAAGTGCTTATAGTTGATACTTTTTTGACTTCTCTTCGTTTTCTAATTAATAATAAGAAAGCTAGCAAAAGAACTCCTGCTGAAATTGCTATTGGAAGAATCTGTGACGGAATGGATGGTTCTTCTCCGATTTCTATATTTCCTGAGGGAGTAGTGGGAGTATCAGTAGGTAGTGTTGGTCCAGAAGTAGTTGCGGGGGGAGTAACTGTAGTATTTGTGTTACCAAAGTTTGTAGTTTCAAGATTACTTACTGCTATATCATCTACTCCAACATAATTTTCTTGAATGGAGTTGATCAAGATGAAAACGACTATACAAGTTATAATAAGTAAAACTCTAATATTCAAATACTTACTAATTTTCTTTGACATCATTTTCACCTCGATTTACTTCATCAATAATTAACTTACTCTGGTTAAGAAACGCATATATTTTACATATACCCCAAAATTCAGTTATGCATATTTGATATTTGTGACTAGCAGTTTGATAACCCAAATATGAACATGCACCTTCAGCAAAATATGGACATGTTTTTGAACTTGTCGACTTTAGAATCATGTTAACCTTATGACTTAAATACACCATTGAAACAGCACGAAGCTGTCTGTTTGTACCTTTAGGAGGTGCTTCTAAATCAAATATCGTTTTTACAGAAAAAGGTATCTCAGGTAGAAGCAAGTGAGAATACCCAATTTTTGCACCTTTTTTTGTAAATGCTAAATTTGTCAGAAGATTACCAAATTTAACTCCAATTGCTCCTGCAAGAGCACTAACAACAAGAAAAGTAAAAGCAAAAACAAAAACATATCCTAAATAATAGATACTTGCAAATAACCCGGATAAACTTGTAGATCTGGTTGTAAAAAGCAGAGATTGGGAAAGATGAAGAAATAGAAACAACAAGAATAATACAAAAGAAGAACTAAATATTAGATCTCTTGCTTCTTTTCTCCAAAAAATGCCACATACTGTTCCAGCAATAAAACATGGAATAAATATTGTTAGCAGATAATTTGTGAAAAGAGCAATAGCAGATCCTTCTGTATCGAATGTAAATAGAAAGGGTAGGGATAATATTTCATCAGGATTCCAAATCAAGTTTGTAATACCAAAAATATCATTGATATAATATAATAGCAAACCTGCAGTAATAGATAAACTATAACTTATAGCTAGAAAAATGGATGTTCTAAGAATCAAAAGACCAACGTATTCTCTCTTGCCTCTTCGTCTTAAACTAGGAAAAAGGAATCTATACAATAAATAACTAAAACTAAGTTTAAACGGCACTTGTTCTTCTTTGTCTCCTTCTGTTGGAGGTCGAATTGGAGGATTTTCGGAAGGATGCCGTATCATATTTATCACCTAAGTTAAAACTAATTTTGCCCCCTTAATTACTTTGGAGAGATAATACACTGCTCCTATTATCATCAATAATAAAAAGCATAGTCCTAAAATTCCATAGATTATTTGTCCTATAGAGATGATCATAAGAAATGCAAAGACTGACATATAGAGAGATGTAATTATTAAAGCAAGTGCTACTATTGAAAGAATAGTAAGAGAACTCAACATTGATCGAATTTTATTTTCTCTAAATGGATACCAAAGAATTGTTATAAACAGTGATAGCAATATTGCCAATAGAAAAATTGTATTTCCAAGAAACTCTAATGTATTTTGTATCGAAATAAAAGCAAAAATAAAACTAACAATCATTCCAGCACCAATAATTCTTGTGAATCCAACTGCAACATTAACATAAAAGGGTGGAGAAGATGATGTCATTTTTTCGTATAGTGTAGGAACTTCTGTTCCACAAGACCAACAAACTCTTGAAAATGCAGGAAGAATTTGATCGCAATTTATACATTGAAGTTTAGGGAAAGACCAGCAGTTAAGACAGAAGTGTCCATTAAACGTTGGGTTCTGGCAAATAGAACACTTCATCAAGTTTGTTGCTTCATGATAAATATGCGGTTGATTACGTTTTTTTAATAGAGATTCTCTTTGTTTCTCAGTTTCTTTTGGTTTATCTGAACACTCTATTGAACTGTGTTCCGTGAAGCATATTGGACAATATTTGGGTACTTTGAGAAAAATCCACAATATAAAGAAACCAAATAAGCCATAGGATAGATAACCTAAAGCAGTTAAGATTTGAATACTCACTTCCGGATTTTCGCTAATGATTGAATAATAATTCCATATTCCATGTAAACCTGAAGAAAAAATCAAGAAGTTGATGAAAATTAATCCTTTGAGTTTTTTGTTCATCTTTTTCCTTGAGTTAAAAATCCAACCTATTCCAAAGGCTGTTATCATAGTAGTAACACTATGTAAAGGGTAAACGCTTCGATTGAATAGAATGGAACTCACAATAGAAGTAGAAGTAGAAGCTTGAGAAACGGACAAAAATTGTTCGATTAGATCAAACCATCCACCAAAAAAAGCCCCAAAAAGAACAATGACTCTATTAGATGGAGTTAAGCGAGTATTTATTCTATTCCCATTAATGGTAATTTTAGCGTAATTCCCCATCAAGATTAGTATTGGAAATATTTTAGCAATTTCCTCGATTACAGGAACAATAAATATGTAAAATATAAGGAAGATATAATCAAAGATGTTTTCAGAAACTCCAAAGCCTTGAAGTAGACTGGAAAAAATCGCCACTAAAGAGAAAGATTTGTTTTCTATTATTACAGCAAAGTATGCAGATAAAATCCCCATTACTAATAGGAGAGTTATCAATTTTTTGAGAAGAGTTTTTTCTATTTCAGTACTTGTTATTGAAAAGAATAAAAATAAAGTAGTAAGCCAGATTACGAAGAAGATAGTAATAATCAATACGACAAGAACAGGGAAGTAAATTGAGGTTTCATACGTTCTTGCTAATGTTAGTAAGAAATAAGCAGCTACCCCCAATATCCCAAGAAAGATGAGTTTAAACAAGGAAGAAAAACTAAAGATTCTTCTAAATACAAGTTGATTGGAAACCAATGATGTAGTTAGAGGTTCATTGCTAGCTTTTTCCTTTAAGGGATGAATCATAGCTTTCAATCTCTTGGGCTAATTTTATTTATCTAAATATCAGATATCTTATTTATCAGTATAATGTTTTGCTTATTTTGATTTAAACACTTAAAATCTTTTATGTCAAGGGTTCTAGTTGAGAAATAATACAATTTTCACAAAAATAAGAGGAGGAACTGAGTGAGTATTTGATGCCTTACTCATGCTCATAAGATTTTACTCAATTAATGCTGCCTCTGTTATATCTCCTATTCCTTTGAACAGGAAGATGAAGAATATTAATGCACCAACTACAAAAGCTACTATTAGTAATATAAATACCAGAATCGGACTACTAGGAACATTAAATCCTATAGTTCCATTAACAAAATCCCAATGAGGACCTAGAATGAATACTGAAACAAACATTGCAGCAAGACCTGCTACCAATGGAATGAAGTAGAACACTGTAACTTTCAGAGCTTGTAATATGCTTACCATTTTTTTTCCTCCGAATGACTATTAATTTTCCATTCCTCTTGAATCTTTTAAATGTTGTTTTAATACCCGTTGGGATTTTAAAAAATGAATTATTGTCTCTCAGTTAACTTACTCATTTTTTCCTTGATTTCATCAATTCTTCCTCGTGATCCCGCTAACTGATAATTTTGTAAAGCTTCAGAATAATACTTCAAAGCTAGTTCTGGTCTTTCATCCTCAACAAAAAGAGCATTGTAATAAGCTAGATGTGCTTTAATTATTGGCTCATCAGATCCTCTCTCTTCGATGAGTTCAACAGCTTTTTTTAGAAATGATTTTCTACCAGAGATGTTTTTTTCGGCTGCAGCTCTCGAAATATATGACTTAGCTTTACAATCTAACTCATCTGCTTTCTTATCTAATCTTTGATATGATATTGCGGCTCTTTCAAAATATGAAGCTGCTTCTACAAATCTCTTCTCTTGCATAAATTGTCTAGCAATTACATGCAGAATTTTTGCTTGTTGCTCAAAAACTCTTTGATATTCAGTAATCATTCCTAAACGATGATAAAAACCTCCAGATCTCCCCAAGTAATTAGCTGCTTCAAGTGCCTTATCAAATTTAACCGAGTATAATCCTAAGTATTCATAATACAAAGCTTTTGCAATATCTGATTGCTTTCGATTGTCTTCTTCTTTTAAAAGATCTAAAGCTTTTTCTGCACAATCAGCTGCTTCTTGATAATCTTTTTTTTGAGCTGCTAATCTTGCTTTCCCTAGATGTTCATTCGCTTTTTCTGCGATAGATTTCTTTATTCCTTTAAACAAGAATCACACCTCAAATTTGCATCTCATAGACTATTCTCTGCTGTCAACAACAACTATCTAGAAATGCAATGATGTTGATTATAAGTTTGTTGTTGGTTATCGGAACAATCTTCTTGCATCTTCAAATTGAAGTTCCTCAACACTTGAGATTGGACTTCTTTGTTTTAATCCTCGAACAAGAACAACAGGAACCATCTCACCAGCTTGTCCCATAAGCAATTCCGCAGCTGAACAAACTTCATCTGCTAGCGCAACTATTGTTGATTTAAGTTTGTAACCAAAAATATCTTCTCTTCCAACGGCATCATCTATCACTGAGAAATTATAAGATCCAATGGCTATGTTGATTGCCCCTCTTCTAAGTGCTCTTCCATGTGTATCAGATATTAGAACTGATATATCCTTCTTATAATATTCAGTTAGTCTCTTTCCTATTTCGCTTGCAGAATGATTAGAATCTCTTGGAAGACTTACAGCACAATTTGGTCGAGAATTGGATTGATCTATAGCTGAGTTTGCACATATCCAACCATGTACTGTTTTAGTGATAATCATATTATTTTGAACTTTAAGAATTTGTTCAGCTTCATTGATAATGAGCTCAACAAGAGAAGGATCCTTACCAGTTTTTCTTGCAATTAGTTCAGCAAAAGGCGATGGAGAAATTGAAGGAAGATAGAATTCCTTACCCTCTGCTCGAGAAATGATAGTATGTGCTATTACAAAGATGTCTCCATCTTGAATATTATAACCTTCATCTGATACAGTATCGATAATACTCTGAGCAATATTGTCTGCTTCTTTAATAATGGGAAGCTTCAAGGGTAGAATTTCAATTCTAGAGATAGCATCCACCTCATGAAAACTTCTTTTCTAAGTATTTTAAGGTGTAGGCAATGGAGGGAGGGTTTTTGCTCCTCTCTTTTTTGATGCTCCTAGTTTCTTTGCAGCTGCAAGCTTTTCTTCCCAGTTATTCTCATCAACTTTCTGAACATCAAGTACACCTGCTGCAATCGCAAGATCTAATATTTCCTTTCCTCTCTCATTTCTTACAATTATGATATTACTATCATCATCAACACCAATATTACCTATGGATATATCTGCATATTCAGCAGTGAAATCTAGACAATATTTGCACCCTTCTGCTTTTGCTGTACCACATTCTTTTATCTTTATGTCAGTAACACCTTCTGGTGTTTCGAAGAAGAATTTTCCTCGAGCACAATCTGTTTTTGATAGAGAAGCTGTTGTAAGACCAAGATTATCAGAAATAATGCTCCTGAAAGCATTCGGTGAATAACAACTCATACAGAAGAGACCTATTGTATACTTTATTCGAAAATCTGCCCCTAGATTTTTCATATCAACAACATTAGATAATGTTTCAATATGACAGGGTAATCCAACAACAGCAACTGATTCTTTTTGGCTTAGTTTTATTGAAGTTAGCTTAATCAAGACAGGATTCAAAGTATATTTCGACTTTGCAGCTTTACGAATTTCAAACTCTGACATGGCTAATTGAGGAGATGGGGCTAGAAGATCTGTTATATGACCAGTAACAAGTGCAGAGTCTATTGTATTTTTCTGCATTGCTGTGACCAACATTGTTGTTACAATACCACCATTTTGAGATCGAGAACTTATATCTTCAATCTTTGATCGTCCAATATAAACTTCTTTTACGATCCCAATACTATTTTCATCATGCTCTGGTTGCTCTTCTCGCTGTTTATATCTTAAACAAATATCCACGCAAGCTCCACAAGAGATGCACCCCCCTACTAATTTAGGAGTTAATTGTTCCATTGATATAACATACACTGGGCATACAGCTTCACATCCACCACACGAAACACAGTAGCCTGGCTTTATTACTTCACGATTTAAAAGTGCGAAATTCTTTCTTCTTCGCTTTATTACTGTTTCAGACATATGTATAATCCCAAATTTTTGGATTAAAAAGAATAACGGAATGACACCTAATAAATTCAATAAAATAGAAAAGAAAAAGAGAGGTTATAATTCTTCAAATTCTTCTAGAAGATATCTCTCACTAGCAGCTGATTGTTCTTGTTGAATTTCTAATTCTCGCTCTGAAATGATTTCTCTTTCCAGCTTATCTAGTCCTACAACATAAGCACTGAATAAACCATATCCTTCTGAACGAGTTACGTAAACCTTTCCTTTGGTAGTTGTAATTCTCAACCTTATTTGGCACAATGAAAATCCTCTGAATTTCTTCTTAGGAATTATTTTAGCATGGATGTAGAATTGACCAGAAGTGCCAATTATACTAGCATATTTCTTTATGAATTCTATTCCCATCTCCATTACTTGCTCCATATCAGCATCGTCCACATCTCCCAGAACTCTTAAGTAATAGCCCTCTGTTTCAGGAGGAGTGCTTATTGATTCTAGTAGATCTCTTGTAGTTAATATTCCCTCAGGTTGTTGTTCTTCGTTAACTACTATCAATGCCTTATGATTCTTATCATACAATTTGTCAATAGCTTCAATTAGAAAATCACTAGGTTTACAGGTTACAACTCCTTCAGTCATAACATCCTTTACAGGAACTGAAAAAGCATTACCCGCTGTTTGTTTTGAAAAATCTTTTCGAACAAGTTTGGACATATCATGTGGACTGACTATTCCTACAAGTTTGCTTGATTCATCAACAACTGGAGTACGTGAAATATTATTTGATCGAAGTATAGCAATAGCTTTAGCAACGGTAGTATCAGGTTTGATGTTAATTGGATTTTGTGTCATTGCATCTTTGACTTTCTTTGATCCAAAAATATCACTGGAAGCTCGAAGAATATCAATATCACGAAAAACACCTATTATCTTCCCATTTTCTTCAACTGGAACAGAAAACACTTTAGCAGCTAACAGCAATCTCGCAATTTCATCAACTGATGTGTTTTTGTTTACTGTTGGAACGCTTCGTACAAAACTTGAAACTTTAGCATCAATATTTATTCGAGATTGAAAAGTGACAGATCTTTTTGTTAGATATCCGATAAAGACCTCTCTATCATCAAAAACTAATACATCACGTGTTCTTTTTTTGAAAATATCTAGAGCTTTTGAAATTGGTTCATCCGCCTTAACTGAAATAAATTCAGACATATCTATCTGTACGTCATTACTCATGATTGCACCTCTAAAAATACTATTTATAAAACATATTCTTCTTGATATTTATAAAATATAAGTATAAAAAGATAAACCTTGGAAAGAATCGGAGACAAATCATAATATGTACTCTTTTCTAAATTTAAGGTGATCATTACTAAATTGATGAGAAAGCCTACTGGCATGGTAAAAGATTTTATCCACATTGTGAGCATTCAGTGCTGAAGTTTCAACATAATCAAAGTGTTTGAATTTTACGTATTCAACTGCATCTTCATAATCTACAGAACGGGCATCTTTCAAATCAAATTTGTTCCCACAAATGATAACAGGAATATCAGGACATTTAGAAGTTACTTCACTTACCCACATATCAATATCATCAAAGGAATTGTGATTAGTAATATCGTAGACTAGAACAGCACAGGTTGCTCCGGCGTAATATTTAGGACGGAGATAGGTAAACATCTCTTGCCCCCCTGTGTCCCACAAACTGAGTCTTAACGTTAGCGGTTCGCTGTATATTTCTTTTGTTAAATTTTCATTCAATTGTTCTGGTGTAAATGTAATTGTTTTTGTTAGCCAAGAAACCCCTAGTGTTGGTATATAGCTATGGATGAATGTATTCAGAGTAAATCTTCTTGCCAATGATGTTTTTCCTACAAATGCTGAGCCTACACATATTATTTTTTGCAATTGATTCATTTTCTTTACCTCCACACTGATGCAAGAATGTCTTGCAACACACCTAATCCCAGTAATCTCTCCCATTCCATTTTCATTGTTACTGGTAGTTTATATGAAATAACTTGTCTTAATCCTTCAAGACCTATATGTTCTTCGAGATGTTCTATTATGTGTTTAAGGAGTACAATGAATTCCATTTGAATTTCAGTCGTTGTTCCCCTTTGTACATCTACATTGCAGAAATCAAACCCTTCGTCTTCTTTTAATTCAAATGCTTTTTTCAGATTATATGCATTCTTATTCAAGAATTCTTTGAAGTTTATAATTAAATTTTCAATCGTAAAATTATCACTTCTTGTTTCACTTTCTACATCAAACATTCTTATACCCATCCAAATGGAATTGAGTATATTTTCGAACACTTCAATCATGTTTCTTTTATCTATATCTTCAATATGTAAATCTAGAACATTCCATAACATGAACGAGTGAGAAAGAGATTCTGAAACTTCTCTTCTCTTTATTCCTTCCAATTCTTCCATGAACTCGTTTGCACTTTTTTCATCTTTGATTTCGAAAGCATTCAGAAACAATTTCATGAAGAAAAATAGTTGCGAAGAGACCATTTCTGTGGAGTAATTTGGAGGACTAAGTAACACGAATAAGAACGAGTATTTACTCATAAACAATACTTTGCTATTACTGAATTTTAGAATCTGTAATTCCTCAAGAGATGGTTGTTCTTCTGTTTTAACATAAAAGGAGAGTAATAATTTAACTATCTCATCTATTTCCGCTTCATCCGCTTTTAATGAGAGTGGTCTACAAAAAAGAATATCCAACTTGTCTTTATTGATTATATAAAACCCCATCATTTAAAGCGCAACCCTTCAAGATTATAGTTAGTTAAATCAAACTTAAAAATCTATTTAAAATATCAATTGAACTCTCTAGAAAATCATAACAAAAAACAAAGAAAAGAAAATAGTGAAAAAGAATAGATCATGTAAAACCTATCTTAGGACTTGTAATTTGACTTATTCTCTTGAATGTTTCCATTATTTTTTCATAGTATTTGGCTACTTCTGGAGTTACTGTTGGTTTTATTTTCTCAAGAGCATTCTTGAAGTGATCCATAGTAACTGATTCAATCTCAAAATTTTCTCTCAAAGCGAGCATCCCTGCTTCTCTACAGAGAGATTCTATGTCACTACCCACAAAGCCATCTGTTATAGATGCTAATTCTTTCAATACAACGTCAGAAGCCAAAGGCATATTTCTGGTATAAATTTTGAATATTTCGAGTCTTCCTTTTTGATTTGGAGGGTTAACATAAATAAGTCTATCAAAACGTCCAGGACGCAATAATGCAGGATCAACCATATCTGGTCGATTAGTTGCTGCAATAACTATTATATCCTTTAATTCTACCAAACCATCTAATTCAGTAAGTAGTTGACTTATGACACGTTCTGTAACATTACTATCAGTAGACATACCACGAATAGGAGTTAATGAATCTATTTCATCGAAGAACACAATTGTAGGAGCTGCTAGTCGTGCTTTCCTAAATACTTCTCTAATTGCTTTTTCACTTTCACCAACCCATTTAGAGAGAACTTCTGGTCCTTTCACCGAGATAAAATTAGCCTCAGATTCAGTTACTACAGCTTTAGCAAGTAAGGTCTTTCCACAACCAGGCGGACCATATAATAGAATCCCTCTGGGTGGTTTGATTCCTATACGTTTGAATGCTTCTGGTTGTGATAATGGCCATTCTATTGCTTCACGAATTTCTGTTATAGCAGGTGTAAGCCCTCCAACATCAGTCCAAGGTATATTTGGAGATTCAATGAATACCTCTCTAACAGCTGTTGGTGTAATTTCTTTAAAAGCTAATAGAAAATCTTCATGTGTAACTTCAAGTTGATCGAGAACATCAGCGGGAATACTTTCCTCTTCTAGATTTACTGATGGTAGTACTCGACGCAATGTTTTCATTGCTGATTCTCGAGATAGAGCCATTAAATCAGCTCCTACGTACCCGTGAGTCACATCTGCAAGTGCTTTCAGTTCAACATCAGAAGCTAAAGGCATTCCTCGTGTATGAATTAACATAATTTCTTCTCTACTATCGCGATCTGGTACATGTATCTCTATTTCACGATCAAAACGTCCAGGACGACGAAGAGCAGGATCAACAGCATTTGGTCTATTAGTAGCACCGATAACAATTACTTGACCCCGGGATACTAATCCATCCATCAAAGCTAGAAGTTGAGCTACAACACGACGTTCAACTTCTCCAGTAACATCTTCTCGTTTAGGTGCAATAGCATCTAGTTCGTCGATAAATACAATACTTGGTGAGTTATCTTCAGCATCCTTAAAGATGCTTCTTAACCTTTGTTCAGATTCACCATAGAATTTTGACATGATTTCTGGACCATTAATAACTATGAAATGAGCAGCAGATTCATTTGCAACTGCTCTTGCTATTAGAGTTTTACCACAACCTGGGGGTCCATGAAGAAGAACTCCTTTTGGAGGATCTATACCTAATTTCTCGAACAGTTGGGGGAATTTAAGTGGAAGTTCTACCATCTCCCTTATTTTCTGTATTTCTTGATGGAGACCACCAATGTCCTCATAGGATACACTTGGTGCTGTCTTCTCTCCTTCCATTAGGGGTTTTTCTGCTACTTTTAATTGAGTGCCTTCAGTTACAACAACTATACCAGATGGAACAGTTGAGACAACATTGAAGGGTATTGCTCTTCCAAGTATTGGGATCAAAACTGTGTCTTTTCTTGAGAGTGGTTGCCCAAGAAGTTTTCTTTTAACGAAATTCTCAAAACTGAAATCAATATTTACAGACATTTGTTCTGGAGCTAAAGTAACTTGTCTCGCAACACTAACTTTTGCTTTCTTTACCACTACCTTATCTCCCAATGATACACTAGCATTTCTTCTAATTACCCCATCACATCTAATTATTTCTTTTTTCAAATCTTCAGGATATGATGGCCAAGCTACAGCTGTTGTAGACCTTTTTCCGATAATTTCAACAATATCTCCTGTAGAAACACCAATCTTGGACATTGCCATGCTATCTAATCGAACTTTTCCTCTTCCTACATCTCTCTGTTTTGCTTCGGCTACTCTTAATGTAATCTCTTTTTCGGCCATAAATTACGCCTCAGATGTATTTACTTTTTTCTATCTTATTTGACGGATATATTTTAGCTTTATAATGGTTGTTTTTATACCCATTCTTTCAATAGAGATTTACTTATTTAAGCACAAACGATTGTTATTGCTAGAAATAAAGAGTGAGAGAGTGAAAAAAGCTTAGAACCTAAAAGTGAATTTTAGAGCTCCTTCATTGCAAGCATCTATGCACTCACCACAATTCGTACACATCTTATCTGTTATATCTTTATCATAAGTTAAAATAGGTACTTGAACTGGGCATGCATTTTCGCAATCATTACAACCACTAGTACACCTATTTTTGTTGATTCTCATTCCAAAAAGACTGTATCGGCTAAAGAATCCTAAGATAGCTCCAGATGGGCACATCCATCTACAATAAGCACGAGGATAGAGAGTAATTAACACTAATACTATGATGAAAATGATAAGTCTCATGAAGAAAACAAATTTCCATTCTCCAATTTCAGCACCAAATGTAGAGGATTGCGCTCCCCATTTTAGATAATAGTATAATGTTGCAAATAGTGTTGCTGCAGGATCTATTGTACCAAAAGGCATATCTTGTCCTGCACCAAAAGCTGATTTACTTCCACTGTTATTGAGTGTTATTCCAATTATGAATGCCATTAGAAGAATGAACACTACTACTGCGATTCCAATCCTACTCAAGCTTTTATTAGTAGGTCGGGAAACTTTTCTTTTCTTAACAGGAATTAGTCTGAATAAATCTTGGAAGAGACCAAAGGGACAAACCCAACTACAAGTTGTTTTACCAAAAATAGTCCCGAATAAGATGAATATTGATACTGCCATATATGGGAATATCCACCAAGTAATAGCATACTGTAGAGCCTCAAAAGCATTCCATACTGTCGAGAAAGGTCCTCCTGTTGGAAATTCAACTGGAAGTATAAATGCAACTCTTCCTAATCCGAATATTAATCCATTTAGAAGACCGAACATGATAAGCTGAACAATTGTTCTAATTATTCGGATTCGATGATCAAGCACAGGTCGTAAAGCTGTTGTTAGTTTTAGTTTAAATTCTTTTGTTGCCATTATCTATCACTTCTTGTTATCAGGCCCATGGTCTTGGGAAACCTGTTGTATATGTATCAAGGAAATCAATTACTTGATCTGATGTAAAGTTGCTAAAGATATCATAACCGCTAATTAATTGTTGTTGCACTAATGCAATAATCAGGAAAATTATCCCTATTGAAAGGAAGAATATTAGATATATTCGATGACGAGTGTTCATTGTGATTGAAGACTTCAAATTTCTACCTTATTAAAAATTTTGCTTTAAGAATTATTTAGCTATAATATTAATAAAACAAAATAAAAAATGCTAAATCAACTCGAAAAAGAGCATTTAGCTAGTCATCATCAATTGTCTATCATAATGCATTTAAACACATAATATATATTTCATTCATGGGTTCTAATGACATGTGGAGAGTTACACCACTAAAATCTTGCATTCTAGCCATTTTAGAAAAGAGAGGAGGAGTTCTACTAGAAAGCGACCTGGAAAATCCTTTGAAAGATATGTATGGTGATTATTCAGATACAGAGCTAAACAAAGCCTTGTTGACACTCGAAAATCAAGGATTAGTTCATGTAAGCTGGATATCAAAAACCAGAAGAAGAATTCAAAAAATAACAAAAGGAATGGATTTCCTAGCTATTGGTGAAGATTGAGAATCTAGGCTAGAACTTCTTATTTAGAGAAAATCAGCAACTTTCGATTAATTATATTGTGCTTTCTACCAATATTTACTGGTATTTTTACTTTGAAGAATTTACTATTGGATATCATTTTCAAAGATGTTCTATCAGCTATACGAGTAAAATCTGGACAGAGCATTTCTGAGGAAGCATATTGATATTCTGGAATGATAAATAGGATTTTGCTCTTTTCTTTTAGATATTTTTTACTCTCGTTTAAAACTTGAATGTACAATTTCTCAAGATCTTTCATAATTTTCTTTCCCTGTTCTTTTGAGGGTAGGTTTCTTAGGAAAGGTCCTAAATACGGCTCAGTAACTAAAACATCTATTTCTTTGTTGAGTACATTAGCCAAATTTCTAGAGTCATGATGATAAATTGACCACTTATCCTTAATTCTCTTCTTTGAAGGATAAAGAGAAGTAAAATGATTCAAGTTTGCTTTAGTAGCACGCACGCATTTAGAATCTTTATCTACACCAATGACATTCACACCCTGTTTCAAAGCTTCAAGAAGTATAGTACCAGTTCCACAGAAGGGATCAAGAAGAATATCATCTTGTGAAATATTTGAAAGATTGATAAGAGTTCTAGCTAATTTGATTGAAGTTCCATGCGTGAAGAGACGCATTGGTCGTTCTTCATCTTGCTTAATATCTTTGAAAGGATTTGTAACCCATTTAGAAAAACCAATTAGAATTTTGGATTTCACTAGAAAGCAGTTAATTTCGTATCCTCTTCTAGGAATGTTTTCTTTGTGATACTGAAAAGGAGATAGTTCCATTGAATCTTTTTTTGTTGGAATTACTTTTGCATTTACATGTTTTGGTTTAGTTAACTGTCTGATTTCAGATCTAATTATTCGGCTAATTTTTTTTCTTTCTTCAACGTTTTGAGTTTGAATGTTAATAGAAATTTTGATTTTTTTCCCAAGTTTTCCTTGTATTGCTTGAGAAATATTGAGTCTTATTTTCTCTCTCAGTTTTGTTTCATCTGAAGAAATTCCTTCATAGAATATATTCCCAGCTTTAATTATACTTCCAGAATAATCAAGAAGACTGAATAATCTTTGTTCAACTTTTTTGTTTGTTGATAAAAACATATAGTCTTTCCATTCGAAGAATTCCAAAGAATCCAAGGATGACCTCTCTAACATCTCTGAAAGCTCCAACTTAGATAGTTCTCTATTGGAACCTAATTTTACGAAAAGACTCATTTGAGAAGCCATATAATCATCAGCCAAAGAATGCATCTAAACTTTTTTGTTTTAGAGAAGTATCTTGCCCTTTTTTTGCTTCTGAAAGAGTATTATAGACTCTATCTTTACTGAAACCTCTCTCTTCGCATAAAAATTGAACAACACCATCTATGTCAATGGGTTTGAATTTCAGTTCATAATCATTATTTACAACAGGACTGAGGAATATTTCTCGTATCGCATCTATGTCTTCATCTATAACTACAGATTCTTCTCCAGCTATAACTTTCTCTAAAGATCCATATTGCTGAATATATTTATACGCGGTTTTGGGTCCTACTCCCTTCACTCCATCTGGATTAAAATCAGTCCCTATTAATATCGACATATCAACCATCTGCTCTTTTGTTAATCCAAGAGTTTGGAGCAATTCATTTTGATGAAATACTTCTACATTGACAGTAACATATCGACTTGACCTTGGTAACCTTCTCCTTCCTGAAAGTGTAAGGTTTCGCACTAAAACTGGAGAACCAAAAAGTAAGCTATCATAGTCTTGAGATGCTACCCCCCATACTTTCTTCTGCTGAACCATATAAGCTGCTTGGGACTCTCCTTCGTGAGGTGCTTCTACAACAGGGATGCCCATCAAGCTTAAAAGTTTCTTTCCATCATCAACCATAGATGGAGTTAATTTGCTTGTTCTTTGTGCTACTACTCGAGCACGTGCTAGGTCTCCTCTTTCAAGTGCTTCCTCTAATTCCTCTCTCGCTTTTTTCTTAACTTCTGCTCTTCTTCTGATTTCTTCTCGTTTCAGTTTTGATGGTTTTCCATCAAACACATACACTAATTGTATGCCTTTTTCTAATAATCTAGCATTCCTGTATAATAAACCAGTAAGATGACTTGTGATTGTTCCCTCTGCATCTGATAATAAACTCCCATCAGCCCCTCTTATAGAAGCAAGAAACTGGTATAGTATGTTGTAAGCGTCAACTGCCAATTTTTTTTGTCTAAGTTGATCTAGATTAATCGGAGTGCCTTTAAACAGATCACTTATTTTTTTTACACCCATTTTTGGAAACACCTAGCATTTGATATTATTATTAAAAAGTTAAAAGATTTGCCTAAAATGAGATTTATCATCCATATTTTCCAGTTAAAGGAACAAATGCAACTCCCCCCAGATTTCTCTCTGTGAACTTATCTTTCTCATCTTTCTGAATCACAAGTAATTCTTGATAAGAAAATCTTCCTCCAACAGGTATGGCTAATCTCCCACTAACATCTAATTGTTCTAACAAGGGAGGAGGGACTTTCTTGCTAGCTGCAGCAACAGAGATAATATCAAAAGGAGCTTCTGAGAGATAACCTAATCCCCCATCTCCTTTAATAATTGTCACACGATCTGAATATCCAGTTCTCTCAATATTGTCTATTGCAAATTCAACTAATTCAGGTATGATTTCCACGGCATATACATGACCCGGATTTTCAGCATCTTCTGGTGCAACCATTTCAGCATACATGGCAGCATTATATCCACTTCCAGCTCCTATTTCTAGTATCTTCTCTCCTATTTGTGGATCAGTACATGAAGGAGCAACATAAATCATAACCATGTGAATAGCACTGATTGTTTGGTTAGCTAGAATTGGAAGAGGTCGATCAATGTAAGCAGAATCTTGGTATTGTTTTAGTACAAACTCTTCACGGGGGACATTAAGGAATGCTTGCTTCATTCTGTCAGTTACAATAATCCTATGATTGCGTAATCTTGCTAAAACATTCGTTTTTTCTTTCAATATTTCTTCTTCAGAAGGCATGAGAAACAACACTATGTTATCTTCGCTATTATCCATATTTATCGTAATTAATTAAATTTTGGTAAAAAATCACGTTTTTTCTTCTTTTTTCATAAAAAAGACATGAAATTGCATATTCTTGCATAATTCAACGGATATATTGTCTGCATATTCTATGGAGAGTATCATAAGTTTTTAAAAATGATTTGTAGTAAGTATATAACAGCCTTAATATATTAAAGAAAAAATTAGGATAACGTTACCTAAAATAAAGGAGAATTTCCAATGATTTCACAAAAACAATTTGAGGAGACTCTAAAGTCCTTAGAGTCACATCCAGGTGTAAGAGGTGTAATTATCACAAGTAATGATGGATTACCTATTGCAAGCACACAGAATTTAAGCATGGAAATGAGAGAAAATGTATCAGCATTAGTTGCTTCGCTTGTAGGAAGAGCAAAAGCTGTTGTAACTGAGCTAAATGAAGGAGAATTAAATTTCTTCACCCTAGATACAACTCATGGAGAGATTCTTGTAGCTCCAGAAAATGATTATGTACTAATCGTTCTTCGAGAAAAACCTGGATAATGAATAATGTAAGGTAATAAAAGGATATCAAGATTAAGCGATGATGAGAAGAAGATGAGAAAAGACGCATCCGGAAAAATGCATTTTAAACTGGTTTTTGTAGGACCTAGTTTAGCTGGAAAGACAACACTACTGAAAAGATTACATACTGATGTTACCGGTATCAAGAAAGGAGGATTAAATAGTATAGAAGATCCTTCAGGGAGAACAATCTATTTTGATTTCAGCCCATTTATGGCAACCTCATCTGTAATATTGGATATCTATACGGTTGCTGGACAAAGAAGACATAGACACCAAAGGTCTTTAGTTTTGAAAGGAGTAGATGGTCTTCTATTTGTAGCTGATTCTTCTAATGCAATGTTAGCTGATAATGTTGAATCAGCAGAGGAACTCAAAAGAGAATTAGGAGAGAAAATTGGTGGGGAGATTCCTATAGTGATTGCTCTGAACAAAAGGGATGCCCCTGATGCGATGGAGAAAAGAGAATTAGTTGACTCCTTAGATTTAGGAACAAACATTCCAGTATACGAAACAATAGCTATTGAAGGTATAGGAGTCAAAAGATGCTTCCAGTCATTAGCTAGAGAAGTTCTGCTGAAAAAACTTTATGCAGTATAAATCAAAGATTTAATCTAACACTATTTTTCAGAATTCTTTTAAGGTTGAATACTGACATTATAGCTATAACTTGAAATGGTGCTATAGTGAAACTTGAGACCAAGTCATTCTTATTATTCTTTCTTAATTGTAAAAGAAGATTCAAAAAAATGAATAAAAAAAGGCTTGAGAAATATCAGCTAAAAAATGCACAGAATACCGTAAAACATGTTCATCAGCATTCATCATTTTTCCAGAGACATTATTCAGGGTATAATCTGAATGATGTTTGGAATTTACCCACAGTAAACAAGAACATTATGATGGAAAATCTAACTGAATATAACACAGAGGGGTTAGAAAAGCAAGAACTTCTGGATTTTTGTCTAAAAATTGAGGAAGCCCAGAATTATGAGGTAAGATTTGGAAAGTATAATGTTGCGATGTCATCAGGAACAAGTGGTAACAAGGGGATAGTTATAACCAGTCCCTCAGAAGAAAGATATCTTAGAGCAGCTTTTTTTGCACGATTCAGTTTTCCAAAGACAATGAAACTAAACATTGCATTCATATTGAGAGTAACAACTCCAGCTTTTCAGATAGATAGCTTCGGTCAGAAATTAACTCACATCAGCCAATTAGATTCTATAGAAAACATAAGTAAGAAGCTTCAAGAATTACAACCAAATGTGTTAGCAGCCCCTCCTTCTATGCTTCAAATTATTTCAAAAGAGATTAACCAAGGAAGATTAGATATTACTCCTCCCAGAGTTGTTTCATTTGCTGAAGTTCTTTATCCTGAAGTTGAAGAGGAATTAGAAGAAATCTATGGGTGTAAAATTCATCAGATTTACCAAGCAAGTGAGGGACCAATTGCCATGTCATGTAAGAAGGCTTCATTGCATATTAATGAAGATATAATTAAGGTTCAAACATTTAACTCAGATGGAACAGAAACACATCCTGGAGAAACTTGCTTTAAAATGATTGTAACAGATTTGCATAAGAAAACGCAGCCTATTATTAGGTATGAGCTTAATGACTTAGTTACTATCAGTTCACAGAAATGTGAATGTGGATCTTCTTTCAGAGTTATTGAACAAATACAAGGAAGAAACGATGATTTATTGTGGTCTCAAAGAACTGATAGTGAGGAGTTGCAGTTTATCTTTCCCGATTATCTACGTAGAGCCATAATCTCTTCTTCTGATGAGATAACAGAATATCAGGTCATCCAGAAGTCCTTCACCGAATTAAAAGTTCTCTTGCAATTAGAAAAAGATGATACAAAAAGGGATATAATAAGTCAAGTAGTAATAAAAAAGATTCAAGATGTCTTTGAATCATATTCTTGTAATATTCCAATAATTGCAGTATCTTTCGAAAAAGCAAAGGTTCATCCGATTTCGCAGAAGCTCGTACGAATTCGAAGAGATTTCAAGATATAGAGGATATTAGGATTAATTTTTTCCTGGCACTAGGAGTATATGATCTATGTCACTGGTATCATCTTGGTCTATTATGAACCGAACAGCTTTAGCTATATCCTCAGCAGACAACATCTTGGATCTATCTACATCTTTGCCATCAAACCAAGGGGTATCTACGGAACCAGGATTAATGGTAGCAGCTTTAACCCCTGTACCTTTCAATTCATCACGCAAGCTCCAAACCATAGCTTGTACTGCATGTTTTGTTGCAGCATATAAAGAGCATCTAGCTCCTGTTTTCAGACCTAGATTAGATGAGGTGACAATTATTTGCCCACTATTTTGTGCTTTTAGTAGTGGTAAGGTTTTATTTAACCAAAGAAAAACTCCTCGAACGTTTGTATCAAATTGTTCATCATATTGTTCAATTGTCAGATCTTCTAGATTTCCGAAGTATCCAACTCCCGCGTTTGCAAAAACAATGTCTACACCACCAAGTTTACTTTTTACTTCTTCTAGCATTTGTTTAACACTGTCTTCATCACTAACATCACCGACGCCAAAATAAGCTTTACAACCTAATGATGTTAATGTATTACATATATCTCTCAATCGACTTTCATTTCTCCCAGTCAAGTAGAAACTATGCCCACTTTTTGCCATTTCTAAAGCCACAGCTTCTCCTATTCCACTCGATCCTCCTGTAATAACAATTCGAAGAGATTCTGGACTGTTCTGAATATTCATAACATGAGGAAAGAATACTACTTAATATTTTTTTACATTTATAAAATTAAACAATTTCCTTGATATAAACTGGTTTTCCGTCGATGATTGTCATTTCTATAGATATGTCAATGATTTGCTCAGAAGGAACTGTTAGAATATCATCCCCTAAAACAACCATATCTGCTAGCTTACCAACCTCTATTGAACCCAACAGGTTTTCGTCAAATGAGTGATATGCTGCATGAGTCGTATAGAGTTTCAATGCTTCGATTACAGAAATCTTTTGCTTTTGTCCAATTGGTCTTCCTGATTTGGTTTTTCTATTTACTAGTGCATGAATAGCCATTAGAGGTGGATATGGTGCACATGGATGATCTGAGTGAGCTGCTATAGTTATCCCAGCATCCAAGAAGGATCGAGCTGCAAACATAAATTCTAATCTTTCTTCACCAAATGCAGAGATTAGTTTATCACCATGATAGTAAGCATAAGGTCCGAAAATTGTTGGGAGAATCTCTAATTCTTTTAATCTTTCAACCAATTCCTGATTTATAACAGTACAGTGAATATCTCTATTTCGTGGATCTAATCGAGGATACTTGCTTTGCAATTCTTCCATAATATCCAAGTAGATAGCAATGGCTCTATCTCCATTAGCATGAGCTGAAATACGAAACCCTTTTTCATAAGCGTTTGTTAGAATTTCAGTAGCAAGTTCTTTGGTAGTAGCCATTACTCCATAGAAATCAGGTTTATCCAAATAAGGTTCAGATACAGCAGCAGTTCTTGCAGAAATTGCTCCATCGAAAAAGAATTTCAAACCACATAACCTAAGCCAATCATCTCCTAAACCTCTGAAGATTCCTAGTTTATCCATTTCATCTAGTAAATCAATTGTAACATCCATTCTTACTCTAATGGGTAAATTGTTGGTATTTTTGAGTTCAATAGCAGCTTGGATTTCTGGTTTTTCAACCAAGTCATAAATGCAGGTTAGTCCAACAGATGCACATTCTTTCAGTATCTGCTCAGCACCTTTGTATGCTTGTTCCCTTGTAGGATTTGGGGAACCACCTGGTCTTAACAAGTTGTAAGCTTCTTCATGAAGTCCTCCTGTTAGTTCTCCTGTTTCTGCATCCCTATCAAATTTCCCTCCTACGGGATCTGGAGTTTCGTTTGTTATATCTGCTTGCTCAAATGCTAATGAATTAACCATCCAGAAATGCCCTCCAACTGTGGTTAGGATAATTGGATGTTCAGTAGAGATTTCATCTAGCTCCCATTTTGTAGGATGACGTTTTTCTTCTAGTTTCGAATCATCTTCTTGATATCCAAAAATCCACTCTCCTCTAGGTGTTTCTTTTGCTACTTTTCTAAGTCTAGATTGAATATCAGAGATTGAATGAATACCAGACTCTTCACTAAGATCAACATATAACTCTCTGGATGCTCCTGTTCTCATGAAATGACCATGTGAATCAATTAATCCTGGAATAACTGTTTTTCCTGAAAGTTCAATCACTTCAGTATCATTTCCTATGAAAGGTTTAATGTCAGAATCTTCACCGACTGCTACAAATTTACCAAATTTAACTGCTACAGCTTGAACTATCGACTCATTAACATCCATTGTGATAATTTTCCCGTCTAGCAACACAACATCTGCAAATAACATATTATCACTCTGAGTTTAACGTTGATTACTCCTCCCCAGATTTTCAAGTAAATAGATACTTGTTTTCACTCCATTTGCAAACCATTCAACCATCATGTTCTCGTTAGGTGCATGATTATCTTCATCAGGTTGAGCATATGGTATGATATACAGAGGTTTTCCTGTAGCTTTATAGAGTGAATATAAAGGTAAGCTCCCACCAGCTAATGGGATTTTCAAAGGTTTTTCTCCAAAACCTTCCTCAATAGATTGCTCTAAAATTTGTGTCCAAGGCAGTTCAAGAGGAGTAAACATAGGATAGAAACTTGTTCCAAAATTGATTCTACATCTTTCAAGAATCTGAGCATAATCTTCTGATTTTTCTTTTAGTTCATCTAGATGTCTCACGACTAATTCTTCTATTTTTTCTGGTGTTTGATTTGGTACAAGTCGAATATCAATCTCAGCAACTACTTCTTTAGGTATTATTGTGCGTGAGTTTTCCCGAACACTTCCTGAGCTAATACCACGAATATTGAAAGTAGGTCTAAACATTACTCTATGAGTCAATGGTATATCCTTTTCTTCTCCGAAATATGAAACCCCTAACTGTTTCTTGTAAACTTCTGGATCTCTATTCAAATCATCTGCGGCTTGTAGAGCAGCGTTGCTGGGTACAAAAACATCATCATAGAACCCATTAACTAAACACTTACCCTGATCATCTTTCATTGTCTTCAAGATTGAAATTAGATCCCAGACAGGATTGGGTTGAATGCCACCAAAATTTCCTGAGTGTACATCTCCATTGGCTGTTTTTAGATCAAACTGCATAGTAATTATTCCTCTAGCTCCAAATTCCAGTGTAGGTTTCCAAGTAGGATCGGCAGGACCATCTGAAACTACAACCAAATCAATATCCTTGAAAAATTCTTTTTTCTTGTTTATAGCTTCTTCAATAAAGGGAGAGCCTAGTTCTTCTTCCCCATCTAGAATTATCTTAACTTTCACACCAAGTTTATTGAATTTGTGCAAACATTCAATTGCTACCATATGTGCATAGAATTGTCCTTTGTTATCACCAATACCTCTCGCGAAAATTCGTCCATCTCGTATTTCTGGTTCAAATGGAGGGGAGAGCCATTCATCTAATGGATCAGGTGGTTGAACATCATAATGTCCATACAGTAAAATAGTGGTTGGTATGCTAGCCGATATTTCATCAATTTGAGGTTTCCATTCTGCGATTATAATTGGATTACCTGAAGTTGGAATCTTTTCAACATAATCAGCAGTTTGTCTAAGTTTATTCTCAAGCCAATTAGCAGCCGTTTGTACATCTTCCTTGTTTCTAGAAATGCTAGGAATTCGAATCAAATCAAATAATTCTTCTAAGAATTTATCTTCATTATTTTTGAAAAAATCAAATGCTGTCAAATCAATACACCCAGATTCGAGTAGTATAATACTTGAATAAGAAAAAAGGAATTAAAGGTTTTAAATAGTTTCACCTGAAAGTCTATGATTTCTGTTTATCAATCCTCTGTGCAAGCCAGAAGAAGAGAGTGGTTAATAACCCTCCAAATATTCCTGCGTAAAAACCAGTGCTTAAGTAGCTAGCCCAGTGATTATCAATACTACCTGTCCAAACATAGAAGAGTATAGTAAGAAGCAGAGTTAATACCACAATGCCTATGGCGGTAAAGAAACCACTTTTACCCAATTTCTTATTCGCATCTTCGGATACTTTGAGAACAGGATAAAATTGCTGTAAAGCTATAAACAATACATAAAGAAAAGCCAATCCTAGTAGAACTATGAGAAACTTATGAAATCCAGGAGTAAATTCTGTATCAATACCATAGTTGTACCCATAACTCCACCCACCTTCATACCAATATCCAAATTCAGCAACGAAGACAAGAATGGCTCCTATCAAACCTAGAATCATTGCACCAACATACAAAGCAGGTTTTGCATATTCAGGAACTTCACGTTGTTCTGACATAGAAAAAAATAACCTCAAACTTGCTTAAAAATCTATGCTGAAATCGATTTCTTAAGTACATAGAGGAAGAGGAGGAATTATTGAATGAGTAAACGAAAGTTTTATTAAAAAACATAGAACGAAAGAGACGTAGAAAAATCTTACAGCAATGTAGGGCCTGTGGCTCAGTTAGGTAGAGCAGCGGACTCTTAAACGAGTTTTTCTCGTAGAGCTATCCGTCGGTCGCGAGTTCAAATCTCGCCAGGCTCACCATTTTAAGATAGATTTGATCTTACTTCGTGCTCAATTGTCAATAATTCTGCGTATTCTCTCTCCCATTCCTTAATCAGATGTTTCTCCCAAGTATCTGTGTCGATAACCATTTTGATTATTTCTTCAAATTGCTTTCTTTCTTCAAAAACCTGAAATGCTTCGTCTACATCCATTCCATCTTTTCGTAACCAGTCATTGCATACATTGGCAATAAATTCTGCAAAACGTTTGTAAGCAGTTTTATACAACTTGTTTTGGGTTATGACGACTGCAAATGCTTTCTGAATTCGTTTAACATAAATAACTAAATTCTCACTTTCTAATTTTGTTAACTCTCCAAGACCAATAGAATTTCCCAAATCAAGAATTGCAGACATGAATGCAGTAAAAAGAGTAGCATCATAAGGTAAAGAAAGTGTAAGCATCAAAAATACTGGTTGTCCAGTGTCAACAGTAATCAATAAGTCAACATCACTGATTACTAACGGTTTTTCCATAGGTTCCTCTTTGATCTGTTGTTTAATCCCTATTCTTCCAAGAAGAGTTCGCTTATTTATAATTAAGTTCAGATTTCTCATAAATCTGTAAATCCCCTCTCTCTCTTTTTCTCGAAACTCTTCGTCTTCAATCCATGTTGGATTTTCTTGAATGATTTCTAGAGGTTGAAAATTATCTCTAAAATTCTTCTTCACTCTTTCAACTAGATTTTCATACCTTCCTTTTTCTGTGACAATAGTCAGGATATAGTCACCCTTTGCTTCACACATGATCTCATTATTTCCAAATTCAATTGATTCTGGTGATCTTTCTCCAAACTCACTTATGATAGATGTAACTGCAGTAATATAACTAATGACTTCGACATTCTTTTCTTCTGTACCCCATTGTTCATCATATATCCTGTAATATCTACATGAACCATTTGATTTGAGTACAAGAATTGCTTTAATCAATAGAATATCACTGCCAGATTAATTGATAACTTTAAAGCTTTCATCTTCAATACTCAAGAAGAACTCTTAAAAGGTTTCTTTCAAGGAAATATATAATGGAAGTAAAATCTATTGGGATCCAGATAAAATATGTTTTTGCTGAAGCAACAAGAAAATGGCTTGTGAAACACTATGTTATCGACACATCTCTAGAGTTTATCAGAGAAGAAGAATTTCTCATAATTCCTGTAGTGCTTTCAATAGATGATGCTCAAGGTTTAATGTCATTAAGTCCCAATAAAATAGAGCACAAAATAAAGAAATTTTCTTTCGAAAAAAAGGGTTCATCTCCAAAAAACCTTTATGATGCAGTATCAGAGCAAATACCTACTCATCTACGAGAATTTATTCCAAAAGCATATGATGCTATTGGTGATATTATTGTTGTCGATATTCCAAAAGAAGTACTAGAATTTCAAGTAGAAATTGGTAGGGCTCTTCTTTCATTATTTCCTGCAATAAACACAGTTTATAGAAAGGCTTCAGCTGTATCAGGCATATTAAGAATCAGAGATTTAGAGTTTCTAGCAGGTGAGGAGAAATGCGAAACAGAGCATCATGAACATGGCGTTAAGATATTGGTTGATGTTTGTAATGTTTACTTCAGTCCTAGACTTGGAAATGAACATAATCGCATCGCTAAAATTATTCAGAAAGATGAAGTAATCATAGATCTATTTACAGGTGTAGGATCTTTTCCTTTGCATATTGCTAAGCATAGTAAAAGTACAATCTACGCAATAGACATTAACAAAACAGCAATTCAGTGTCTGGAAAAATCTATAGAAATCAATAAGCTAAAAGGAGAGATAAATGCATTGACTGGAGATTGTAGGGATTTAACCACTAATCTTCCAAAAGCGGATAAGGTTATAATGAATCTACCTTCCAAATCAATTGAATATTTAGATGTAGCTTGTAAGGTTATCAAGCCAGGAGGTCATTTATTCTTCTATAGTTTTGTCTCAGATGATAATCCGGAAAACGAGGTTCTGAGCTTACTTGAGCAGAAGCTCCAAGATGTTAACTGGTCAATAAGCAAGATAATAAATTTCCAGAAAGTCAGAGAAAGCGCACCACACGAGATTCATGCATGTTTAGAAGTATCAATAGAACCATCTCTAACTTGAACTATCACATCCATAACTGAATTTTCGTCTTTCATTAGTTCAATTATCTCTCGAGAGATATCCTTAGCAGCCTTGTTTGAATTAATCATTAAAGTGCGAGGACATTTAAAAGAGCTTTTTCGAATTATGATGGCACTTGAATCTGAGAGATCTAATTCTGACGAACCTTCTCCTTCCACAAATTCTTCCAGATCATTGACTTTGATCTGAATTATTATTTTACTACTATCCATTTTTATTTGTTCTTTCATTATCTTGTCTATTTCGCGCAAATCTTTTGAGGAACGAACACCAATAATGCAATCTCCCCGATGTGTAATATATTCATCAGTTGTAAATTCCAAAGTAGTCTTGTGCTTTGCTAGAATATTTGGATGACCGAAGCATTGGAAAACAAAAGTATTCATCAAACTAGCTGATATTTTTAGATTTAACTATATTTCGTTCTTGAATAAAGATTGAAGACAACCTCATAGATGAAAAAAACAATTTTGAATGAAAAATGTTATATTGCCATATATTCTTTATGCATTGGTAGGTAGACTTCAATGTCTGAAGATAAGGCACCAGATGAAGCATTAGAGTGGTTTAATAGTCGCATCTCATCATCCGTTTCCGGTCCTAGAAATAGTGCAAACAAGCACCTAAGAGCGATAATGGACCGTATAGAAGAGGTAAAAACTGCAGCACATCGTTTTGACTATTCTGATATTAAAGATCCAGATGTATATCAAAACTATGCAACAACTATCTATAATAGAACATTAGAGTTATTTGAAGATATTATTCAACCCGAAGTGGTTACTCATGATAATCTAGAGCATTTCGTTATTGATACAAAAAATAAAATCAGTTCATACATCAATATGCTAGCAAAATATCTATCTTGGTTGAAAAGGGATCGATCTTATAAAACTAAAGTGAAAACATTGGATAGATCTTTATCAAGATTAAAAGAAGAAATCCACCTTTTTGAAACAAAGACTTTAGTTGCTTATACAGAGATTATCAAATTTGAAAAAGTAGCTGATGATTTAGAAATTCTTATTCAGAATGTTGAAAGAAATCAGTTTCTTAAAGATGAAATAGAAACTCATAAGGATGACGTGGAAAAGATAACCAAAGAAATTGATGTAAATCAAAAAGAACTTGATGAATTAAAAAATCATCCAGGATTTCAACAGCTTCTAAAAAATAGGAGGGAACTTGAGCAAATCGAGATAACCATCTCCAACAAAGTTTCTGAGATAAAGAAATTAAGTAGTAAAGTGCTTCGAGCAGCTGATACACGTAAGATTGAATTAAATGATACTGATAGAGATACAATGAAGAACTTGATTAAAGATCCAATGGGAGTAATAGTAAAAGAAAGGGAAGGCTATAGTGGTGTCAAATATACTTTGCGAACTCTAAAGGAGATTAGTAAAGAACCTGCAATCCAGATGAAGAAAGAAAGGTTGGAAAGAGCATACGAAAATATTGATGAGATACTAAATGATGAACTATTGGAATATCAGAAAAGAGCTCAATTTATGATAAATCAAAATGAAGCGATAGATTCAAAGTTCAAAGAAATGCAACTTGACATAAAAATCAAGAAGTTAGAAGATGAAATTGATAATCTTAAGATTGATCGAAATAGAATCACATTATCTTTAAGACGAGAAAAAGAAGAAATAGAGGCAAAAATTTCATCTTTAACAAAATCAATTGAGAAAAGAATTGAGGAATATACAGATCGAAAAGTCAAGTTAAAATTGTAAGAATCTTTACTTTCTCTTATTTTCTTTCATTTTTCTTGTTTTTGTTACATTTTAGCAAAGAACAAGATTTTCCCATAAAGAATAAGTCTTAAATTAATTCAGACTCAATGTTCTTGGATGAATCTTATGAAATCATGGACAGCTACTGAAGATGAAATTGTTCAAGGGAAAACAACAGATGTTTATTTCTTAAGAACGATAGAATGTTTAGTTAAAGAGAAATTGGAAGATACAAAAGTTTGGGTGGAGATAACTACAGGTGGTATTCCTAGAGAAGGCAAAAGATTACTTTTCCTTGGATTACAAGAAACGTTGAACTTATTCCTAAATGCTAAATTGAACGTGAATATATATTCCATGAAAGAAGGAACAATTGTTCCAGATAAGGACATCAACGGAGTGAGAATTCCCTTCATGGCAATAGAAGGAAATTATGGTGAATTTGTAATTTATGAAACACCTCTTCTTGGGATGCTTTGTTTTCAATCAGGAGTAGGAACATCGGCACTAAGATTGAGATTAGCTGCAGAAAAACGTACCTTATTGTCTTTTGGCATTAGGAGAATGCCTCCTGTGATAGCACCGATAATCGATAGAGCTTGCTATTTGGCTGGTTTTGATGGTATATCTTGTGTGCTAAGTGCTGAAAAACTAGGGGTAACACCAACTGGAACAATTCCTCATGCTTTCATTATGATTATGGGGGGAATAAGTGAAGCTGCAAAATCGTTTGATTCAAACATTGATACAGCTGTTCCTCGGATAATTTTATCAGATACATTCAATGATGAAAGAATAGAAGTACTACAAGCCCTTGAAGCAATTGGGAATAATTTGCATGGAGTAAGATTGGACACACCAGGATCAAGAAGAGGAGATTTTAGAGCTATAATCAGTGAAATAAAGTGGGAACTAAAATTAAGAGAAAGAGAAGATGTTAAAATCTTTTTGAGTGGGGGTCTAACTGAAGATACAATTAATGAATATAAAGACATAGCAGATGGTTTTGGGATTGGAACATATGTATCAAACAGTCCAACAATTGATTTTGCTCTTGACATAGTTGAAATTGAACAAACAGATATAGCGAAACGAGGTAAATTTGCGGGTAAGAAGCAAGTTAGTTATTGCAAAGAATGCCAAATCTATGAGTGTTTTAATTTTAATGAAGAAGTTAAAGAATGTTCAACCTGTGGAAAACCTACAGAGAATCTTTTAGAAAAAGTTATAGAAAATGGGAAATTGATTGCTGAACATCCAGATGAACAGAGAATAAAAGAATATGTAGCTAATCAACTTAATATCAACAGTGAAATATGATAAAAATCTGCTTTCTTGCCCAACCAAATAAATTTAAAAGTAATGTTGAGAAAGACGTAATGTAATAGTTGCATTTATAATAGAAGTGTAAATACAATAAGGCAGGTAATCCAAATGGCATTTGGTATAACATTTGAAAACAAAACAAATGAATTAAAAACAACATTAAGTGATTTGAAAATAAAAGTCCCAGAGATTGAAAGTGCGGCAATAGTCTCAATCGAAGGATTACCCATAGCTTCAGTACTACCTCAAGAAATTGAAGAAGCAAGGCTAGCAGCTATGACAGCTGCAATGCTATCATTGGGAGAGAGAGTTGCTCAAGAGATGCAACGAGGGGAACTAGAAAAGATCTTTATTGAAGGAGCTTATGGATATATTATTACCATAGCAGCTGGACAAAATGCGGTACTTACAGTTTCTGCAAGAAAGGAAGCAAAGTTAGGTCTAGTTTTCTTAGATATGGCTCGAGCAGCTCAAGAAGTAGAACGACAATTAAACTAATTTTTGTTGCTTTTATATTTTTTATTTGATAGATTATGAAGTAGACACTGCAATTTTTCTAATAATTCTCTTTATTGGTCAGCTTACGAAAAATCTTTAAAAATACATAATGTTCCACATTTGAGCTAAAGTATGGAAACTACAATTGAAGATAAAGAAAATAACGAGAATATGATGGTTAGATTAAGTAAACTTGAGGAAGCTATCAGCAACTTAAGGGATAACAGAAACCAATATAACCAACTTACAAAAGATTCCTTATCTCAAAGAAACGAAATTAATGAACAAATAAATGATCTGCTAGCAAAGGCTAAGGAGTATATGTCTAAGAGAGATGAGAGAAATAATCAAGTAAAGAATTTTAAGAAAAAACGAAAGGATCTTCAAGAAAGTTTGCAGAAAAACAAATCAATATTAGATGACCTTGTTGAGAAGGAACCGTCTATTAACCAGGGGGATATGAGACGAAAAAGGAAAAAGATGGGAGCTTTAAATGGACAGATTGACAAATTGGAATGGGAATTACAAACTAGAGTGTTAACTCCAGATAAAGAAAAGGAAATCATCAAAATTCTTGAGAGTCTCTCTGATCAGATCAATAAAATTGCTGAAGAAGTACATATAACTTCACAACAAACTCAACTCTGGAGAGATATATCTTCTTCACAGAAACAAATCAATAGTCTACATAGTCAAATCATAGATATGGCTAAAGAATCACAGATTTATCACAATATTATGAACCAGAATTTTCAGGATGTTAATGCGCTGAGAAAAAGTGCAAATGGTCATCATAAGAAATTTCTAGAAAATAAAAAACAAGCAGACAATTATCATCGTGATTTTCTTTCTAAAGTATCAGAAAAAAACGAGCTCAGAAGTAAATTCAAAGAAGCTCAACAAAAAATGAGAAAACAAATGGAAAAGAAATTGAGAGATAACCTTGAAGAAAATACAAAGAAAGCTTTTGAAAAATATGAAAACGGAGAAAATCTATCTATGGATGAATTTAGGTTGCTTGTAGAAAAGGGATTAATCTAAAGAAAGAGAAATCATTTTGAAGTTTGTTTTATTATATCGTCTATTACAATAAGGAAGTCAGTGTAAGGCAGGAAATTTTCAGCATGTTGCTTTGTTTGAGTTACTAGTAATATATCTGTTGTTTCTCTAGCTGTTATTGTAACAGGGAGTAAAACCTCATCTTTTACTCCTAAACACAAGATATCAGTTTGCTGACCATTAACAATATCCAAGATTTCAAGTGCTAGATAGACATCTTTGTCTGATGGTACAATTATGGGTGAGATTCCACAATTTATATACATTGAATAGGTTTCAGGTTTTAGTTGTCGATCAAAAATTGCGATATCCCTTCTGACACTCCCTATTTCCTCAATTTGTTCAAGTAAGAGCTTAATAGTCTCTAAAGACACTCCATCTAGAAGTTCTCCATCAAAGACACAACATATACGTTTTGATTGTCTTCTTAATATCCTCAAGACTCGCTCTGTCATCTGTTCAAGCTTGTTAAATTGTTTCATCTATAAATATATTTTTTATTTAACCTTCCAAAATTCAGAATTTCTATCTACAAATTTCTTTTATTACTAAAATTAGATATATAAATAGAAAGATAGAAATAATCTTAAAATAAAGCAGTTTGCTCAAATCAGTATCACTGGTGTTCAGCTAATGAGGTTACTAACTCCTAAGTTTGTGTACAAAATCTACGAAAGAAAATTACAATCAGAAATCAAAAACAAACCTATTCCACATCACATTGGAATAATTTTGGATGGAAACAGAAGAGCTAGTAGAAAATTAGGGGTTGGAATTGAAGACGGGTATGAGTTAGGAGCCGATAAACTAGAACAAGTCCTTGATTGGTGCTGGAAATTGGGAGTTAAGGTGGTGACTTGTTGGATTTTTTCAACTGATAATTTCTCACGACCAAAAGAGCAAGTAGAAACAATCATGAAACTTGCCAAAATGAAACTTCGAACGCTTAGAGAAGACAAGCGTATAATTAAGAATCAAGTGAAAGTCAAAGTACTTGGAAGATTATCAATGCTTCCAAAAGATCTACAAGAAGAAATAAAACTAACCGAAGAAAAAACTGCGGATTATGACAATTACAGATTAAATATCTGCATGGCATATGGAGGAAGAGCAGAAATAGTTGATGCCTTGAAGCAGATTGTTCTAAAAACAAAGGAAGGACAAATTGATTTTGAATAACTTAATGAAGAATTAATAAGTAAACATCTCTATACTAATGGATTACCAGACCCAGATCTAATGATTCGAACATCAGGAGAAGAACGTTTGTCTGGTTTCCTATTATGGCAGTCAGCATACTCTGAATATTATTTTGTTGATGTAGATTGGCCATTGTTTCGAAAAATTGATCTTTGGAGAGCTGTTAGAACTTATCAAAGAAGACATAGACGTTTTGGTTTATAGTTGAGCTTTATTCATTGATCTAAACTATTTGCCTGTTATTCATAGAAATCATCTCTTATTCCCCACTCGCGTTCCATCAGTCCGATTATTGTATCTATGTTATAACCAGTATTTGCACTTATGGGGATGAGATCTCCTGACATCTTAAATTGATCCAATATTTCTATTATGCTTATACCTAGTTGTTGAGATAGAGAAACTTGACCGGAACTTTGGATAGCAGAAACAAGAGTTTCAGGAGAGTCAATCCACTCCTCCAAATTTTCCATTTGTTCTGGTTCAATAATATCTTGTTTCGAAATTGTTACTAATTGTGGAAGAGACAGTTGAAAAGCAACTGAAACGCTCAATAATAAAACACTAGAGAAACCTTCTGGCCTTAATACCAAGGAAGGATCTATCAAAAAGACTGAAACAGGTTGACTGTCTTCTGCTATTATGGAAGAGACTAATCTACCACTACTTCGATAAGCAAAAAGCTCTATTTGTCCAGGAGTGTCAATTAGTAGATATTCTGGTCTGATGTACTCTATTTCATCTTTAATGTCAGCTATTTTGGTAGCAATAAGATCCATACTTGCAATCATAGCGCCATTTGGACCTAAATTTAGTTTTTCAGTTAAATTATCAACATTAACCATATCTCTAGCATCTATATCAGGATTGTATGGAAGCCGTTTTACACCAGCATCTAAGTTAAGTGTTGCAACATTCAGATTTTTCTCCGCAAACCAATCCAATAGAGTTCGTGTTAGTACAGTCTTCCCACTCCCTGCAGTTCCCAACATAAAAATAGTATAATATCTCTGAGACATTTTTTATTCCTCAATTATCACAATTTTACAGTTTTTTAGATTGTTATTAAAACAATCCTTCAATAATATAATAGCGTTATTAACATCGACTTCTGCTGATTTACCGTAACTAGAAACATGTATAACAATCCCTGCCTTTCCTTCATATGCAGGATGAGATTTGATATAAAGATCAGGATAATCACCTTTTACCTCATTAATGTATGGAGCAAGTTCACTTTCTGCACAATTTAAAACCTGAAACTTTTTCTCAAAAAGCTGATGATTTTCCTTCGATTTCAAATGCGGTAAAATATGTGTTAAGAAAATATCTTTCATCTCTGTTGGAACCCCAGGTAGGCAGAAGAACTCAATATTCCTATATAGAAAATGACAACCTGGTGCACCCCCAACATTATTAGATAATACTTTGGAGCCAGCAGGTAGGAAAGACATTTTTTTTCTTTCTTTTGTTAGCTGTAGATCTCTTTTATTGTAATACGTTTCAATCTGTTTTAGAGCTTCACTGTTTTCCTGTAGTTCCAATTCAGTTGCTTTCGAAACAACTTCAAGCTGAATGTCATCATATGTTGGTCCCAATCCTCCAGAGATAATTACAATATCTGGTTTTCTTTCCAATAATTCATGAAAGAATTCAACTGCTAAATCAAGGTCATCTCTTATACTTGTTACTCGACGAACTTCATAGCCCAGTTTTGTAAGCTGTTCCCCTAAAAATGTAGCATTAGTATTGATCGTTATACCTATTAGTAATTCATTCCCTAAACAAACGATTTCAGCAGTAGGAAGAATCATGTATACCCTCTGATTATTTTACTCGATGAACACCCATCTTAGCAATTGCAATGAGATACTTCTTCATTTCTTCATCAAAAGCAGGATTTGCTTCATCTAAGAATCTTTCACTTCTCCTATAATATTCTTCAGCTTTTTCTTTAGCATATGATAAAGCACCTGTATCCCTTATGATATCTCTAATTTCTTCAATTTCTTGTTCTGTAGCATCTTGTTTACCTAGGAGTTCTTTCAGTTTCTTTCTTTGACTTGAATTTGCATCTTGAATTGCTTTTACAATTAAAATTGTCTTTTTACCTTCTTTCAAATCACTATCAATTGGTTTTCCAGTTTTCTTGGAATCCCCAAAAGAGCCTATTATGTCGTCAATGAGTTGGAAAGCAATTCCTGAATTTTCACCATAATTTCCTAAGCATTCAATCTGAGAATCAGAGCCATTTGCAAGAACTGCCCCCATTCTTGCTGCTCTTTTGAACAAAGCAGCTGTTTTCCCTGAAATCATTTCGATATATTCTTTTTCTGTTACCTCAAAACGTCCCATCATATCTGTTTCAAAGATTACTCCTTTTACAACATCTAAGAAACCCTCATTGAATTCTTTTGATGCTTGCAAAGTTATATCAGAAGAGAATTCATCTAGTAGGATTGATTTGTATGCTAAATTATATACATAATCACCTCCAAGAAGCCCCATCCCTAGTCCATAATCTCCATAATTCACATTGTTCTCGGGATAGTTTTTCTTTGCATATTCTCGAAGATCACTATGGAAAGCGTTTTGCCCCCTTCGTGTTTCAGCATTATCCATAATATCATCATGAATAAGACTTGCATTATGTAGAAGTTCCACAGAGAGTGAAACCTGGAGAATGTTCTTACTAATCTTTAAAGGATTAACAGAAGAATAAGAAAGAATCATAAGTATAGGACGAAATCTTTTACCTCCAGAAAACAGATATTCCTTAATTCTTCCATAATAATAGTGAAGAAAAGGATTATGTTCCACTGATTTCACTTGTTCATCCATAAATTCATTCAGAGTGTTGTCAACTTTTCTCAATAAATCAGCATAGTGTTTCTGAAACATTAGTATCGTCCTAGTAAGCTTTCGAAGAAACCAATAGAGAGGTAGTATTAATTTTTTATCCTAGAAGCTATTAGCTTTACAATCACAAGATATTTGTATTATTATGATTGAAAAGTGATGATTACAATGGTAAATACAGATGATTACCAGCTTATAGCAAACCAAATTGAGAGTAGATTAGTTGAGATGGATCAGAGTAGAGATGAATTGATAAAAATATCTCGGACTATAATCAAATATTCTGGTCAAAGTATCGAAAGTTTTCATAATAACAAAAGAGATCAAGCAGAAGAAAAACTCAAACAAGCTGAACAGTATGTAGATAAAATCAACGCTCATTTGAGAGAAGAAAAGACTCACTATCAAATTGGCATTATTGGTGTTGCATTTCAAGAATACGCAGAAGCGAAGCTTCTTCTCAATCTAATAGTAAATGATAAGATTCCATCAGTTAAAGAACTGAAAATAACAGAACAAGCATATCTTCTAGGGATGGCAGATCTAATAGGTGAGCTAAGAAGGTTTATCCTTGAAAATCTTGTAGAAGGAAAAACCAAAGAAGCTAAGAAATATTACGAAGTCATGAAAGTGATCTATGGTACCATTCTGCAAATTGAATATGGAAAAAATTTAGTAACTGATTTTCGAAGAAAGAAGGATACAGCAAGAGTTTTAGTAGAAAGAACTCTCTCGGATATGTTCGTTGCTCTTCAGAGTAAAAGCTTAGAAGAGAAACTTCAAGATAAAGAAGTCAAAAACTAATTCTTTGTTTTAATGCAGATTATTCCGATATCCATTATGTTTGTACCTGTATGACCTGTAGTTATTTCACCACCATATTCTTTGAAGAACTTATTTGAGTCATGTGATTCTAATGCCTTAATTGCAAAATCTCTTTGTTTTCTACTACAAAGAGTAAAAGGTCCTACAAGAGCCCCCGCTGCTTTAGAATTACCATCCATTCCATCAGTTCCTATGGAAGCTAGATACAAAGGATAATCCTTCTCACTTGACAAAGCAAATGAAAGAGCCAGTTCTTGATTTCTTCCTCCTACTCCTGAATTAGATTCTATTTTTACAGTTGTTTCTCCACCAAATAGAAGAAAACATAACGGAGAATGATATTTCTTTTTCTTATTCATCAATTTCTTTTCTGCGATTTTTGCAAGCTCTTTTCCTTTTTCTTTTGCCTCACCAAATACTTCGTAATCTATTATATTAGAACAATAATCACTAGCTAATTTCTTCTTTAGATTCTTTAGTGCTTTACTGTTATCCCCGATTACAAAATTGAAAGCATTGGAAAAGAGCTGTGTATCAGATGGAGTATCTGGATACTCTTTGCTGATTCCTTTCTCGAAGATAGACCTAAATTTGATTGGAAGAGTTTTAGACATATTGTATTTATCTACTATTTTCAGACAATCCTCCCATGTAGTTTCATCCGGTGCTGTAGGTCCTGATGCAATAAAGGAAGGATCATTCGCAATAACATCAGAAATTATCAAAGAAACAATGTTGGCTTTGGTCTTAGTGGCAAGTTTTCCACCTTTAACTTTTGAAAGATGTTTTCTAATTGTATTAATTTCGTGAATTGAGGCTCCTGAATGAAGTAGCTGCAGGATGAGTTCAGAATACTGAGAAAGAGTTATCCCAAAATCTGGAGCTTCCAGAAGAGAACTACCTCCACCAGAAATCAGGATTATACAAAGGTCTTGTTCTGTCATTGATTCGAAAAGCGACAATACACTCTCTGCAGCTTCTACACTTTTCATATTAGGAATAGGATGTCCAGCTTTAAAGAAAGATAAAGTTTGTTGAGAAGATAAATTATCCCTACAATCTTCTGGTGATACAAGAATAATACGAGAAAAAGACACAGGAGAATTATCTAAAAACCATTCTGCCATAGTTTGAGAAGCTTTTCCAAAAGATAATAGATAGAAGTTCTTATACGTAGAGAATTCAAATTTTTTTCCTTCAACCTCCATCGTTTCATCCGTTATTGAAATTGAGGAAGATAAGAATTTGTTAGGTTGTGAGGATTCAATCATATAATCTATAGAGTCCAACAATATTTCCAAAATTCGCAGTTCGTCATCATCTCTTGCTAGATTAAGTAGGTCTAATCTATTCTTCACAAACATATTATGAAAAGAAAAGAAAAGAGCATTATAAATTGTTTCCAATTGAAAGAAATCAAAACTTCAATCTCGATAACTATGTTTTATTATATCTTGGACAATTTTTGAGGTAGATTTTCCTGGAATATATTTCTTCAATCTCACGATCTTAATATCTTTATGACCTCTAGAAGAAAGCTGTTGAAACAATTTCTTCTCATTATGTCTTTGATCATACCCCAAAGTTATGATATCTGGATTAACTAGATCAACTGTTTTCATGAAATCAGTTTCATCTCCCACGAATGCTACATCAACATCTCGAATATTCTTGACTAATTGAGCTCTTTCATCTTGTTTATTTGTAGGGGGATGGTTTTTGAAATTTTGAACTATTTCATCTGTTGCTATAACTACAACAAGCACATCACCAAGAAGTTTCGATTGTTGTAAAGTAGATACATGCCCTGTGTGTAGTAAATCAAAAGTACCTCCTGTCATTACAACAGTTAGTTGCTTTCGTCCTAAAGGAGTTAGAACACAACAATCCTCGCCTTCTTTTATCAACGACTCTTTCTCAATTAGTGATTCCATTATAGGTTCTAGTATTTCTTGAATCAAACCTAATTGCCTTGTTAATATGGCGAGAGTAGAGGAAATACCTTCTATAGAGTTAACATAGATTTTCTTGAGTAAGAGATGTTCTAATGTTCCCTTCATTATTCATCAGATCCTGTTTTTTGATCGAATGAAAAAACTACAGTTACTTCATCGTTATCTTTGAGCTCTAGAACATCACGTAAACAAACATCGCTGATTAGCTCAAGGATATTTGTGCCATAGTGAGTTCTTCGAGGAATTATGCCAGCAATTTTGGCATCAATTTCAGGAATAGAAAGAGGATAACATAGAACGTCTCCAAATCTTCTTCCTTCTTCTTCAAAACCTGGAATGATTACTGGCCAAGAACCTCTTATTAGATCCAATCTATCAGAATCATTTGGGTGAATCCTCAGATTTAGAGTCCCATGATAGGGCTTATATCCCAAGTTTGATTGAAAAGATTTCATATATAGGGGACGTGAGATATAATATCTTCCTTCACCTAATCCTGAAAAAACAGTTCCACGTAGAGTGATTGAAGTCAAATCAGGATGAAGAGCTCTTTCAATTTCAAATCTGAATTTATGTAGAATAGATACACCTGCTGGAGTTAATTGAACTAAAGATCCTTTCGGTGATGATTTCCAAGTAATAATCTGCATTTCTTGTAATTTAATTAGACAGCGTGATGCAGTTTGCTGGGAAATAGAAAATACTTCTGCAAGTTTCGTAGTAGTAATTTCAATCTCTTTTTCGATAGCTCGATTCTGAGCTAAATAGATTAGAAGACTTACTTCGCGACTTGAAAGATGAAATATATTCATTGTGTTCACAAACCCTAGAACAACTAATAAAAATAATAAAGCATAATTAAGCTTTTCATTTGGTCACATAAATCATTCAGTAATAGGTTAATTCTAATTAGGATATAATTTTATACTTTGAGAAAATAATTGACGTTATGGAAGAAGAACAAACAATAATAGAAGAATGGGAACGAGTTAAAGTTCCAGTTCCCCCAGAAATCAAAGAAGTTACAATAAAACCAAGAGAAACTGCCTTGCTTGTGTTAGATATGCAGAATCAAAACTGCAATGAAGATCGAAGACCAAGATGTGTTAGAACCCTTTTTGCAATTCAAATGTTAATTGAAAAATCCAGAAAAAGCGGGATGCCTGTTATCTTTAGTTTAACTAGTGCAGCTTCCAAAGCAGATATGAGAAGGGAGATACTGCCAAAGAGGGAAGAAACAATAGTAAAAGCCAGTGTTGACAAATTCCACGAAACAGAACTTGAAGATATCTTAAAAGATAATAAAATCAAAGCAGTAATAATAGTAGGAACATCTGCGAATGGAGCTGTACTTTATACTGCCACCGGAGCTGCCATGAGAAAGCTTGTTGTTATCATTCCTGTAGATGGTATATCAGCTACTTACCCTTATGAAGAACAATACACAACTTGGCATCTGGTTAATGCACCAGGAACAAGAAGAAATATGGTACTAACAAAAGCTCATATGATAAATTTCATTTAATTATGAAGATTTCTCTATCCAACAGCAAAATTAATGATCTCAAATATAAAAGGATGGAAAACGAAAGTTTTATTAAAAGAGCATGAAGAGAGGAAAACGGGAGTTAGGTTTTACTAACTAACAACAAAGGGCTCGTAGCTCAGCTAGGCGGAGCAGCAGGCTTTTAACCTGAGGGTCGTGGGTTCAAATCCCACCGAGCCCGCCAACATATTTTGAATTTACTGAAAATCTTTCTTTATCATGCTTTTTCTAATAGTATAATATGATCCCTCCACATATTTCTCTTGTTCCACTCCTCCCCGAAAGGTATTAACATTCAATCCTCTTGTTTTTGCTACCCAGTAAGCATAAAGTGGTGCAACTACTCCATAAGGGATTATTGAATAGCTTTCTTTTCCTGTATATGGTACTTCTATCCAAGCTTTACAACTGAATTGAGGTTCAACGTTGGACAATACTATGGGGAGAGCACCTATTGTTTTTTCTAATACAGGAGATATTTCTGATACTCTTTGAAGTGATTCTCCTTCTGGTGCCAGAAACATTACAGGTATATCTTTGTCTGTAATGAAATAAGCAGTATGACAGTATTCCTCGATATCTTTACTAAAACCTAGAAGAGAAAACTCATACATCTTAAATTCTGCGAAAAGAGCATTTCCATAATTTGGTCCAGAAGCTGAATAGATATATCTTGAAGCTTCAGAATGTTCTATTCCTAGTTCCTTTATCAAATTGTTTTGAATAACCTTCTGAACTATGTTGGGTATTTCTTTGAGGGAAGAATATTCGGAGTCCCTACCTAGACCCATAGCAATCATTTGTAATGTCATTTGTACTGAAGTGTAGCTTTTGGTTTGAGGTACATCATGCTCATATCCAACATACTTGCTGCTGATATCACTTTCATAAGAGCTAGTTTTAAGTGATTCAATCTCAGAGGACTTTGAATAAACAAAATCGTTTGATGTTTGAGCAACAGGGCTTTCAGGATTATTAGTAATAGCTAATGCAGGTGATCCTTTGCTAATCGCTGCATTAATGCTCTCAACAACCCTAGGAGTTCGACCACTTACAGAAATAGGAATTAACAATGTTTTATCATTCAGCAAGTTTTTCAATTTGTATCGATATCTTGAAAGTTCCATAGGAGGAAATGCAAACGTTGAAAACCCAGCTTCAGAAAAAGCATACTCATTTGTCAATGCAGCACAAAGAGAATCCCCACAACCTGTGAGTATTATTCTTTTAATATCGAATTTGTCCTGGAGATTACTTATCTTCTCATGTATTGTGTCTTTATTTGAAAGAAGATTTTTGAGATATTGAGGTTGTTCTTGAATTTCCTTCAACATATAATCAATCATACAATACAATTGTCACAATTGTTTCTATTTTAGTTTTACTGGATTCATTCTCAAAAGAGTTATATTGCAATTTCTAAGGAAACATATTCTTTTTATTGTAATTCCCTTTTCTTTCTTGCATACAAACAACTTGGTGAGATATTGCGTTTCTTTCAACCCCTATCCCAATTAGGCTTGGCTCGAATTCTAGCCGAAACTAGAACCCATGTACCTCTTTCACCAGGTCTTATTTCATTAAAAAAACCAGAACAAGAAGAAGGCTATTCAGCTTACTTCAATATCTCAATTCCAACTTTCGATAATCTAGTCGAATTCCCATTACAACTATCATGGATTTTACCTGAAAAGAAAGCAGAGAGAGCATTATCCAATACAGCTGTTATTTCGATTCAGCCATTTTATCCTTATTTTGTTCCAGAAACGCTTTCTTCAGAAGACTATTCAGAGTATGTTAATAGCTTCCTTTCATTATCCGAATTACACAACCAAATATTCACTTTACCAATTTCTATGATAGACTCTCAAATGATTGATCAAATAAAAGAAACAGAATGTTCTCTTTACGCAGTAGTAGGTTTATCATCATTTTTTAACAATCAAAGAAAATTGAGCAAAACTCTGGTTTCTCTCAGAGAAAAAATTTCTCCAGATATTGCACTTTATTTACCAGGTCCAGTTTCTCCTAGTTTGCACTCTTTTCTGGTTTATTCTGGCATAGATTTCTTCGATAATTCATTAGCATATTTCACATCAAGAAAAGGGTATTTCTTATCAAATGACAGAGTATATTCCACTCAAAAACATCCCAAGTGTTTCTGTCCACATTGTTCTGAAACTCCTCCAAATCTTTTCAAACATAACGAACTAATACTCAAGAACTCCCTATCCCGAGTTCGATACTCTCTTGAAGAGAAAACACTCCGAACTCTAGTCGAAAAGGATGTTCACAATAAAGTCTCTTTCTCTGCATCTCTTCGTAATTATGATAATATATATTCCACAAGTTTTCGATCTAGGTCACCTATTATTTCATCATCTCCAATGATATGCATAGGTGAAGAATCATTAAATCGACCAGTTGTAAGTGAGTTTAGAAATCGTGTAAATGATAGATATGTACCTGATTCATCTGCAAGAATTATACTTCTACTACCTTGCTCTGCTAAAAAACCATATTCTTTTTCTCGTTCTCATATGCTTTATAGAGGAGCGATAAAGAAAGGAGGAAAAGGAATTTTCTCAATTTTATCAGAATTAATTATAACTTCTCCTCTTTCAGTTGTTCCTAGAGAATTAGAAAATCTATTTCCTGCAAGATATTATGATATTCCTGTTGCAGGACAATGGTCTTCTAAAGAAATAAATCTAACATCAACGCTTCTCAATGAAGTATTAACTCATTACGATAAGGAGTCTGTTGTCATTAATCACACGCAAGGAGAAGGATATGATGATATTGTACGCAATATCAAAAACAAGCATTCCTTTGAGATTATTAATACTTCATTAGATTCATCTCCAACTAGTCAAAATTCATTATCAGTATTATCTCAAACCCTCCAAGAATTATTTTCAAATAAATTTTCTCCACAAACACATGCACCTTCAGCTGTTGTTAAACGATTGAAATCAGTAGCAAATTTCCAATATGGTCTTGGAACAGGAGATATTCTTTTCTCTGGTTCCATAAAAGTAAAAGGCAAGTATCCCAGAGATTTGCAGATTTTTAGAGAAAAAGAGCAAATTGGATCTTTAAATTCAAAGACCGGATACATTTCACTTTATCCTAAGACAGCTGACAGTATTTCTTCAATTTCAAACAACATACTTGAATTTGGAACCGATCAAGTTAAAGGTAGCAACATCTTTGCACCAGGTTGCATATCTGCTGATGAACAAATTCTCCCCAATGATGATATATTCGTGGTTTTTGAAGACAAGGTGGTTGCTACAGCTCGAGCTATTGTTTCTGGAAAAGACATGAATAAAATGACCTCTGGTATAGTAGCTGAAATCAAGAAAAAACTGAAGGTGAAAAAATGAAAATTAACAAATCCTTTGCTAAAGATATAAAGCAAATTAGAGAAAACATGTTACCTTCTCGAGAGCATACCAGGAAGATTATACATTGGGAGGAAGAGCATCGTATTAGAACTGGCATAGGTAAAGCTCTGGTTTTCATTTTACCAACTAGGGGATGTTCATGGGCATTATCTGGAAGCGGGGGATGTTCAGTATGTGGATATCTCTATGATAATCCTCAACACCCAGATCTAGATATGATAATATCATCATTTAGTAAGGTACTAAATGACAAGATATCACATGAGGAACAATATTCAGTTAAGATTTTTACAAGTGGTAGCTTTCTAGATATTAATGAGGTGCCACCGGATACTCAGAAATCAATTTTAGAAGAATTGCAGAAATATCCACAAATCAAGGAAATTGTTCTAGAATCAAGACCAGAATATGTGACTAAAAAAATACTTGATAATATTGGAAGTATTATCGATATCAAAAAAATAGAAATTGCAATAGGTCTAGAGAGTTCTAATAATCAGATTTTGAAGAATTCGATCAATAAAGGATTTTTCTGGGAGGATTTTGAGAAAGCTGTCAATATAATTCAAGAAGCAAATGCTAAAGTTAAAGCTTATCTCCTCTTCAAACCACCTTTTGTAACCGAATATGATTCAATTCTAGATATATTTCAGAGCGTTTCAAAAATCGAGAAACTTGGAGTTGACACAATCTCCATAAATGCAGTTAGTATTCATCGGGGAACATTCCTTTCCATGTTATTTGAAAAAAACCAATATCGTCCTCCTTGGTTGTGGTCGATTGTTCATATATGTAAAGAAATCAGAACCAAATTCCCAAAGCTCAGAATAATCTGTGATGTTGTTGCTGGAGGAAATATAAGAGGAGCTCATAACTGTGGAGAATGTGATAAAGAACTACTAAACCAAATTAAGAATTTCACACTATCTCAAGACATTCAAGCTTTTGAAGAAGATTTTAGATGTTCTTGTAAAGAAGAATGGAAGGGGAGTATATTATACGAGAAAATCAGCGTGAATGATATTCAAATAAACATATGAGTCTTTGATAGCTAAAGCTCATTTTTGAATTCAAGAACTGCGTCTTTTATCCTTTTAGAAATTCTTTCAAATACAGGATTAAGTAAAACCGGATCAACTGATTTTGTTGCTATTGCATACATGAAATTCTTTTCGTTTAGGGGTACAAAGATTATTTGGTATTTTTCTGTAACTTCAATTGCATTCTCAACACTTTCATCCTCCATTAACTCAAGAATATTATCAAGATACTTTTCACAAATTTTGAGTGTTTTATCAACAAGATTATCACTCTTATTTCCATTTTGGAAGAATAGATTAGATTGTTCTTTGTCATGTTCTACAAAGACTAGATGTTCTATTCCAGGTAAGGAGTTCAAGATATTGAAGGTTATAGAGCTTAGTTTTTCTTCTGTTGAAATATCCTCCCCAGTTGTTTTCTTTGCTTTCTGCTCAGAAGGCTCTAGCTTTTCCTTTGGTTTAACAATCTCATTTGGTAATATAATTTGTTCATCGAAATCCAAAGGAACATTGACAAGTTCTAAATCGAAACCAATAGATTCTTTTTCTTTACTCTTATGCATATGTTCTATAACAGATGAGAATAATTCACCTACTGTAGAATTAAATACAGCTGAAGCACCAGCAAAAACTTGAACTGGATCTTCACTATGGAATTTAGCTCTTGATCTTTTCTCAAAAACTTCTGATATCTGCTCAATTATGGAATCTGCAATCTTTTTGTCTGGTAAACCATGAATCAGAACATAAGTTATGTCCTGAATCTTTACAAAGGAAATTTTAGACTTTGAGAGTTCTATCATTCCTTGATCTGAAATCTTGGAATCCTCTGCAAAAGAACAAATAGCATTCACTATATTTGATAAGATGTCTTTATGACAATACTCTGGATTAAATATGTACTCCTTTAGTATTAGGCCTTCTTTGTTCCCCAAGAAGAAACCATATATTGATGGAGCATGTTCCGCTATTGATTTAGTTATTCGTCCAGACGTATTATTTCTCCTCCTTAACATCAGTAAGAATTCTTCAAACATAAATTTTACTAATAATATAAGAACATTAGATAATAGGTAAGATTGTTACAGACTATATCTTTATTATAGTGTGATTTTTGGTAAATATTACAAGAAAAATACATAGAGAAGAACAAAAAATGAGAGAAAGGATCAAACTTAGAGAGATAAATTTTACTAAGTATTTTCTCAATAATTGCAAATTTAATTAACTTCTAGTAGTATACTTACTTAATTGCAGTGACTAACTATGGATGAAAACCAAGTTCAGACTATAGAAAATCTTTCGGAGTTTCTCAAACTATTTCGTAGAGGGGAATTAAGAGAGAATAAAAGTAAAAGTATCATTTTACAGGATCTTTGCTCTATTATTAAGAATACATTAAACCCATCCATAGTTACATTAAGTTTGTACAATCTTGAAACTGAACTTCTCACCTCACTTTGCACAACCGACGAACAAATAGATGAGAGATTAACACAATTTGAAGTAGATACATTTGATGAAGAAAATCCGTATACAGAATCTTTCATCTCAAAGAAACCAATTTGGGTAGAAGTAGAAAATTTAGTTGATGATTTTGATTTAAAGAAAGTTTTAGTCGAACAACGTATAAATGAGATAATAATATCCCCACTATTATACAAAAACAATTTAGCAATGGGAGCATTGATCATCTATATTTTTCCTGATACAAAAATATACAATGAAGAGAAATATGTAGATGTGGTTAACGAAATATCTCACCTTATTACTGACGTCATTTCTTCTTGGTATGAAGAATATAGTTCTCAATTGAAACAACAACAAACAGAACTTATTGTTGAAATGTCAAACTTAACACTTGAAACAACAGAAATTCAGATTATTCTAAACTCAATTTTACCAAAAGTGAAAAATAGAACTGGGATAGAAGGAATAGGTGTTTTCATCAAAGATGTTGAAAGTTTTGATTTAATACATCAAATTGGTCTTTCTGATGAGATAAAAGAATATTATTCATCTTCTGATCTTGAGATTTCAAGTCTTCCATACTATAACACATCAAATCTAATAGAAGAGAAGGAATTTTCCCTCTATCCAGAATTATATGGAGTCATACTGCCGATAGGTTCAACAAACCTAATGATGGGCTTTCTTCTTATACTTGCCACATCACAAGAAGAATTATCAGAATCAAATATACATTTCCTTAGAATCGTTGCTAATCAGTTATTCTTAACCTTACAGAGAAAAAGATTGCTAGATGACATCCAACAAATTACACAAACCTCAGAATTTTCTTCTTTCCCAATAATTCTTGTGAACGATAATTTTGAGATAATATACCTGAACAAACAAGCTGAAAAAACTTTCAATTTAAATCATTATGAATCCATAGGATTGAAATTAGATAGGGCTTTGAAAATCGAGAGTGAAAAAGCTAAACAAATATGGCAGAAAATAAGAGATGTTATTGCCAATATTGCAAAAAATGAAATGAAGATTGACATTGAAGTCTATCAAGCTGGAAATCTAGATACTCGAACATTCTTTGTTCAGCTTTCTCCAACAATAAATAACTTGACTGGTGAGTATTGTGTGGTTTTATCGCTAGTAGATATAACGGAAACTACCAAACTTCAATCAATAGCTGAAGAGTATTCAAACCGTTCGAGAATGTACTTGAATATCTTAACACATGATGTTTACAATATACTATTTGGTATTTCAGGATATTATGAACTTCTTAGTGATAGTATTCAACCAGAACACAACATCATTGTAGAGAGAGTAAGTAAACTAGTAAAGCGAGGAACAGGTATTGTTCAGGATATCAGATTGCTGTCAAATGTTTTAGATATTTCCTCTGGTTCTGAAATCAATTTTATTCCTCTGAAAATGACAATTATGCGAGTTTTGGATAAACTTAGAAGAGAATTTTCAGAGATAGGGATAAGAATCGATATTACTATTCCTAACAACATCAAAGTCATAGGTGGAGCATTTTTCTATGAAATGCTCTTGTATATCATGACCAGTCTTATTCAGCTCGCAACTAGTCCTGAAGTTTATTTTGAGGTATTGGGAGAAGAGCTACTAATTAACGAAGAACCGTTTATTGAAGTCAAAATAATAGACAAACGAGGAACTCCACCCGAAATCAAAGATGAAATTCATAGAGCTCTTGAATTATCTCCTTTTGATGAAACTGTACGTAAGCATCTTGGATTCATGATTGTCAATGAAATTGCTAAAAAATACAATTATACTATAATCATGGAAGACATAGATCAAGATGATTGGAAAAAAGGTTCAGTAACTAAGATTACAATGCCTATAGCATTAGACAATGAGAAGAAAGAAAATGGATAATGTATTCTAAAGACGGGTTACAAATGTCATTTGAATAGAAGACACTTCTTCAAGTGAATTAAGATATTCTTCTAGGTCGTCTTGAGCACCGTCTTCCTCAGGAATAATGAATTGACCAATAATACCAGTTAATACAAAAAACAAAGGTTTTTCTTCAGGATTATCTTGCATTTGAACCTTCGAAGGAAGATTGGTTCTAACAATTTCTTCTAATTTCTTAGGATTAGTTTCTGCTGTTTCTGGACGTATTTCATATACTAGTAAAACTTCTGCCATATTATCACCGTTTAGTTTTGATTTAGGGCCCTTGAAATTCGCATTTAGGGCAAACATATTCATTTCCGAATAATCTACATTTATCGCATCTTATAATTATAACATCATTACATTTAGGACAAGGGAAACGTGTATCGCCTTCTTCACTAGGACTAATTACTTTGTTGCAACTAGTACATCTTGGCATGTCAATCATTTTGCTCATAGTCATCACTTTTTAGATGTCTCTACTGTTACGAATAATCTAGTGTTATAAGCTTTTTTATGTTTGTTTGCAGATAAAGAAATGTGCGAAAAAAAGAAAAAAACTTCTTTATTACTAGAAGCGTGAGAAATTATCATAAGAGTTATAATTGTTACTTGCACATCTTAATTAAGAATACTTGAGGTATTTTCAAGTAATAAGGAAGATGTAAATGAGTGGTTATTCTCCAACTTGGACTAACAAAGGTAGTGATAAATTACGAGCATTACAAACAACTAAAATTCTAGTGAATTCACTGAAAAGGATTATTTCTTCTTTTGATATTTCAATAAAAGAGACAGAACAAGCAATGATAGCAGCAATTGCAGATGTTATCTATAATTTCTTCACTCCCCATAGAGATTTAACTATTGAAGAACAATTTGATCTTCTTGTAGAATTTCTTGGTTGGAAAACATTAACCATTGAAAAAGAAGAAAATAGCGCAACTATGCAATTAGGAGCTAATAGATTCATTTCTTCTGATGTGAAAGATTTATCTTACCTTATCATAATATCAGGTATCGCAAAGGCATTAGGTTATTTTCTCTTTGATTCTAATGTTCTAGTTGAGAATATTCCTAGTCAATTTGAATCACAACAGACTCAAATGATAATACAAAAAACTGATCAGAAAATTCCTTCCTCTGGTATTGAGATAATATCTTCTGAACTCGCTACTACAACTCCTCAAGTAGAACAAACTACTGATACACCAGCAACAAAACCACAGCTTTCTGCTGAAGATGAAGAAATAAGACCAAGTATTGAACTTGAACTTGATACAGTCTTCTCTCCAATTCTGAAAGATTATCCAATTGCTATGATTTTACCAATTTTCCATCAAGTCTTAGCTGAAATTACTACTACTTTTTTCAGTGATATGGAAGATGCTAATGTCAAAAAAGCAAAAGCAGAATTTACTGACATACACATTCTCTATTTAATTGAATTTCTATTAATAAACATAAAAGACTCTGGGCAAGACATGAGAGAATTAGCATCCATGATAGGTCAATATGTAACAAAAGCGATGCAAACAAAAGCTACTGAAGATCTAATAAAAAACCTTCCTGAAGATATAATTTCAACTGTATCACGCAGAGTTGCTTACGTTGAGTATCCAGCTAGAGGGTATTGTACATATGCACCTGGTGAGAAATGCGTTGAAAGTAAAAGGGATTTATGTGATTTTGTTCTTTTCATGTGGGAAGGCATTTTGCAAATACTTTTACCCGATAAGAAATACAAAATTGGAGAACGTATTCCTGCAACAAGAAGAGGTAATTTCTGTCTTGTTGAATTCCTAAAAGAACAGTGAGTTAGAAAGAATTTTAAGACATATTATCTATAGGCATTTCAGAGTGATTTTTATGGGTAGAAGAGTTGTTAAGAAAGTTTACAAAGACACCTATGCAAGAGGACAAAGAGATATTAAAGAATTCAAAGACAGATATCAAATAGTTGTTGAACTCGTATCTTTGAAGGTGCTTGAGGATCGAGACTTGCTAGGTAATGAATCAGAAATTTATTTCAGAGTTGGTAAACGACCACATTATAGTACTAGAATTCCAAATAGAGGAACATTCAATTTAGAAAAGAATGAGGTTTATAGACCACAGAATGGAATGACACTTTATTCCGAATTTAGAACTGCTCCTGATGGTGGTGTAGCTCAAGTTCCTTTTCATGTTTTCGAAAGAGATCCTGGAAAGAATGATGATGAAGTCATTGATCACGAACTTGCTGTTCCTTTAGGATCATCTGATTATCTAGTAATCAACCAAAACGCGATTAAAGTTAAACTGAAATTAGCTGGGTTAAGAACTAGATATTAACCTTTTTTCTCTTTTTTATTTTTAATCAAATATCGAAGTCCTGTTTTTATTAAAAACGGCCATAATTGTAATTTCAATGCCAACTTGTAAACTATGGTCTTTTGATTATCAACATCCCCAAATTCGGAAATCAAATCCTTTATTTTGGGATTATCTACTAGTCTAAACAAAGTTTCTACTTCTTTAGTACTTAAAGAATTTAAGTAAAAACGAACATGTTTCATTATGGTTAGATTTCTTTTCAATTCCTTTCTCCATACTTTCTCATATCTGGAAAGAAACCTTGCACTAACATTATTTGCTTCAATAGCATCGCTTGCAACCTTTCCAGCAATTTGAGCTGCAATACCACCTAGAATAACTCCTCCTCCAGTAGTAGGCTTTGTTTGACTTGCTGCATCACCAATTACCATAACTCCTTTAGCATACGATTTGCGAATGAAAGATCCTAAAGGTATTGCTCCACTCATCTTTTTTTCCATTTTGGCTTTCTGCAATTTTCCTTTAGCTATAGGATGTTTTTTGATAAAATTATCAAGATACTCAAAAGCAGGTCTGTGTCTGGATCCCAATCCAACCTTTGCAGTTGTTTCATCTATAGGGATAATCCAAGAAAAGAAACCAGGAGCATATATCTTATCTTGATACAATTCTACTAACTTCGGATTAATGTCTTCTACTCCAGACATTATGTACATAGAGGAAAAAACAATTTTATCTCGAGGAGGATAGGGTAGACCTAATTGTTTGTTTAGACTAGGAAACCGACCTTCGGCAAGTATTGCTACTCTTGAACTAATGGAGGAAAACGATTTTTGTTTTCCTAGTTTCAATACTAGGGAATCTTCTTTTCTACTGACGTTTTGAACTTTCGACGAGGTTTGGATTTTTACTCCCTTCTTCTCTGCAAGGGTTGATAAATACATATTGAATTTTGCTCGGTCTACCACACATGCCGTTGTTGAGTTTTTACTTACGTTGATTTCTTTACCAGATGGAGAGTATAACTTTGCTCCAATGATGTCATTATTTTGAACAATGTCTTTTGGAAGATTTACTAATCCAAGTTTTCTTAATCCTTCAATACTTAACAAACCAGCACAATGTTCGTATTGTCCAATTTTATCTTTGGATTCCAATAATAAAACATCGTTATCTAGTTCAGCTGCAGCTTTTGCTGAAAGTAGTCCAGCGGGGCCACCACCAACAACAACGATTTCATGCTCTTTAAGGGACACAAAAGAAAAGTAGTTAGACAATTGAAAAATGTATGGTATCAATGCTAGTTTTTTGCATTCTTATATTTCATTTACTAGCTAGTTAGACAGCATTAGTTTCTACAGTATATTTTCGTAATCGTTTATTGCTTGAAGTTTTAATATTCTCCTTTCGGATAAATTCTTCGAGTTCCTCAATATGATTAATCTCATCAGCTTCGAATTCTAATTCGGATCTCATTACAAAAAGGATTTTACCACATTCATTGCAATTGATTTCGGTAAGGGAGAAATTTACATTCTTAGCATCAAATATTGGTACAAATTTCTTACACCTCGAGCAGTATGCTGTATCTATTTCAAATAACATCTTGTCACCCTTTATCAATACTCCAATGTCAGTATTCGGGTAAAAAATCTCATTTTTCTTTTAAAGGGGATGTATTATTTGTATTACTATATGGAAAATATAAATTAGTTTATAAATCATTTATAAACAAACATCTTTTCATGTTATTTTCGTATTTTTAGTGTTTGATTCTTCTGAAGTATTTTTGCTGCTTTGAATCAAGTCGTTGCATTCGGATCAAGCCCTCATAATACCAGCTAACTACAGTTCTGTTAATATTTCTCATGATTTTCTGGTAAGGTTGATTACCGCTTTCAATCCGCTCTAAAACCACATATCTTTCAGCGAATAATATTATTTCTTCAAGTACGTTAGCTCTTTGGAAACTACAAATTTGACATTTCTGTTTAGCTCCTGTGTCTTGACGAATCCTGTAACCCTTTGAACCATACTTTTTGACAAAATCTATTATAGCATCGATTATCTCACCATTTTGCATATCCTCGATTTTTTCCTCTTCCTTGTTGATTTGATTGTAATCTTCTTTAATCTCAGATATTTTGGTAAGATTCTTTATCAACTTGTTTTCCACAAGAGCTCCTCTATCCTCAAAAATATCCCATGTTTTCTGTTGTATATGGTTCTTGGTTTTTTCAGAATTGTTCTTGTAGTAATAAACTGATTCAGTTTGAGGACTATAGGTTACTTTTTGTACTCCAGAAGGATAGATTTTCTCGCGTATATTTGGAGTAAGATTTTCATTTGCTTCTTGCACTGTCTTCTCGAATGCTTCTTTGTAACCACTGGTAATATCAATTTGATCAAAGCTAAGAGTATCTGCTTTACTTTCTTGCCCATTTATATTACTCATGGAGAGCACCTCATTTATATTGAATCTATTCTTTAAGCTAAGATAATAAACCCAACAATCTTAAAAACACTGAAGAAACTAAAAGTAGTACGTATCATCTCGAAAATATCTGCATGTATTTTGAGCAGGTGCATACTAAGATAATATCATACCTGTTCGAAGTTATTTTCTTACCATTGGCATGTATTCTGTAGATGTTATCATCATTTTAAACTAAAAAGATGAAACTCTACTTGAAAAAAACTTTAGTTAATGGTGAAAAAAATGGTCTATAAGGCAATTGGTAAGATATGTGATAGGGAAAAGATAGATCATGAACCCTATTATAATTCAATTGAGGTTAAAGGGGAAAAAATACTTCTCTATAGAGAGAAGTTAGTAAAAGAAACAGAGCGGAGAACTTCCATGATTTATGAGAAATATTTAGAGTTGAAATCTAAAAAGAAACAAAGTACTATAGATGATATTGATGAAACCATAGAGAAATTAAGAAAGTATTTCAAAGATCGTCTAGTGATTTTTTATAAAAGCTCAGGACTAAGTAACTAGATTTCTACCATATTCCTAACTCATTTTTAGTGTATTTCTATCTATATTATTATGTCCCTTCCTTATTAGAGGCTTTAGAAAAGGAATTTTCAAGACATATACAGAAATAACCCAAATATACATTATTCTGTAAGTTATATTTGGAAAGATTTAAATACTTACATGAAAATGTAAGTGTAAGAAGAAATTCTGTAAGAATAGGTGAGAAACATGAAACAAATCGAAACAATCAAACATCTGGATGATGAAATCCGTCGTCTGAAAGACGAATTAACTCAACTTCAAAGAGCAAAGAGGGTTATTAAGAGAAAACAAGATGGAGTTGTTGTTTTCTGAAAAACAATTATGAAGAGAAGTCAGATGACTTTTCTTTTTTACCCTTCGAGGATCTTGTATCCGAATTTAAGATTACATTAGAGGAGAGCATGAGAGATATCAAACAATCTATCAATGAGATGATGATGGATATCAAGGAAGAATTCTCCTACATTAAAGATGAAGTCAAAGACATTTTTGACTCCTGCGAATCTTTCGAAGAGGGAGGGATTCGCGATTAAAATTGGTGAATTATTATGTCAAAAGATGAAGAAATTAAAGAAATGAAAGAGGAGATAGAGGAACTAAAGACTATTATTAAGGATTTAGCGAAAAGTAAAGCTGAATCCTACAAAAATCTTGATAGTCCTCCTGATCCTAAACCTAGACCTAGACCAAGGCCTAAGCCAAGAGTCTCTAAAACTGAGGAAAGATTGGATAATGATGTAGCTGAGCTGAAGAATGGAAAGCCCAGAATCCATCGCGAACCATTACGTCCTAAGTCTCCAAAGGAACCTGTAGTTACTGATTTCCATTTTGAGTTTGATACAGAGGAATGGAAAGAAAGAATGAAGGACATACAGAAGAATGTAGAAAAGGCTGCAAAAGAAGGTATGAAAACTGCCAAGCATATTTCAGAGAGATTGTCTAAAGATCTAGGTAAATTGTTAGAAAAAGAAACAGCTAGAATTACTAAAGCCACTAACATTAGTAAAGAAGAGCTTAAGGAAATTAATTCTGAAATAGAAGCTGCACGAAAAGAAATTAGCATTTTCCAACATCAAATGGAATCATCACGTCACATGCTACGTAAAGCTAGAGAAGAAGTAAGGGCTGCACAACGCAGACTGGATAGGATCAGCGAACGTGGTGATACTGAAGAGCAAGAAGATGCAGAAGCAGCTCTTCAGGATGCTTTTGAATTTTTGAGTGATACAGAGGAACAGATAAGAGAGAGTCGCTCAGAACTTGCACAAGCTCGAAGAGAATTTGCCAGGTTACAAAGAAGAGCTAGTAAAATTTATTCTGCTCAAAGTAGTAAAAAACCTGCTCGTGTTATTCGAATGGCTGATGCTGATGTCGATGGAACCATGTCAGAATATATAACAAAAGTTATGGATTCTGTTGGAAAGAGCTTGGAAACTACCTTTCGTTCAACTTTGAAGGGAGGTAAGAAGGCAATCAGACATGCAGCCGGAACTTCTGATAGAGAAGACCGACGAGTTACTACTGCAAGGATGGTTAATAATAATGGATCAGTAAAAGAAGTTGAAGACTTCTATGATAATGCTTCCTTGTTATTATCGGCCCTTGGAGATGACAACAGATTGAAAATCTTGAAGATCTTGGAAGAATCACCCCAGTACCAAAAAGAGCTTGCAGAAGACACTGGATTAAGAGGTGGCACATTCAAGCATCACACAGACATACTTCAAGATGCTAACTTTGTTACTCGTGAAGCTATTAGAGGTCGTTATCTTATTACACAATTGGGAATTGAAGCACTCAAATTAGCTGAAATGATTTATCTCCGCAAAAAACGTATTGAGGAAGAGGATGAAGCTATAGATATCGATATTGAAGACTAACATTGGGGGAATTCAAAGTGAAGCTAGAGATTAAGAACAAACCCTTGAAAATTTCCCATAGTTATGAGTATACCTTTGATAACAAATATTCTAAGATCACCTTATCAAAGAACACTCTCCTCTTCCCAATTTTTGATGAAAGAAGAAACAAGCAAATTGGTTATCTGTTAGATGGTCCTACAGGATTAACTGCTGATCTTTTAGTTCATTCTAAAGATGGCGCAGTGGGGGAGATCCTTGAAGAATCTTACTCGAAATTAATGATTTTTCCAATTCAACTTCCTTTCTTATCTCTTGATCATGTTAAGGAAGTGAAACCAGTTGAGGATATGTCTCCCTACAACGAGATCGTTCGGAGTTTTAGATTCCGTTTTGTTAATCACACTACAGACATTCAAACTAAGAACAATGCCATACTGATACATACACTAAAGAAAGATCGAATGTGGTTCATAGGTCCAAATTCCACTTATCTCATTAGCCCTTCAGAAATTATAGGAAGACGTGGTGAGGGGCAGCTTTTTTGGCTATTGAAAGGAGAAATAATTCTGGTTGACAAAAATGGAAAAATCAAAAGACTATCTGACGTTTTTTCAATTACTAAAGCTAGAAAGCATTTCGATAGATTTGTAGGGGAACCATTAAGACAAGCTTTAATCGGTTTTCGTGATATTTTTACTGAATTCTAATCTAAATCATCAAGCTTATTTTTTATTTTTCTTGCAATTAATTGAGATATGATTGGGGGGACCGATTCCCCAATTTGATTATAAACACTTGAAATTGAACCTTTAAACTCAAAAGTATCAGGGTAAGACATCAATCTTGCATGTTCTCTCGGAGTTAGTGCTCTATCCTCAGATGGGTGAATAAATCGGGATTTCCCCATAATTGTAGGAGCTATTTTTTGTTCATCAAGTTTGATCCATTGTTTTTTCTCGCTAACAGCTCCCCTAAAATAAACAGCTGCTTGTCCCTTTTTTACTTTGTAAGCTTTATCTTTAACTTGGTGAGAAAAATGTACATATGAATGATTGTGTTTTTCATTAGGTAGGGAAGGCGAAGGCAAACTCTTTAGAGCATCATTAACAGTAACTGGTCTCGCTTTTTGTAAATCTAAATGTACATTTGAAATAAATACTCTATTTCTAGCACTTGGATTACCGTATTTTTCTGCTGATATGAAATTAAAATGTATCTTGCCAAATCCTATTTTAGCAAATTCCTCTTGCATAATGTTTTTCCCTTCTCCATCCGTCATCGGAACAACATTTTCTACAACAAAGAATTTGGGAGAAAGATCTCCAATTAATCTTACAGTGTGAAATATCAAATCTCCTTGTGGATCTTCATAAAATCTTGCCCAAGGTTTCTTATGTCTTCGAGGATTTGCAGCTGTAAAAGGTTCACAAGGAGGAGAGGCAAGTATTACATCTGGAGAAATTTGTATACTCTTAAATATCTCCAATGAATGTATTTTACGAATATCTTCGACTATAACTTTAGAACTAGGAAAATTTTGAGAATAAGTTGCAGCTGCTTCTTCATCTTTTTCAATAGCCAGTAGATCATGAAATCCCTCTTTAGCAAAACCTAAACTAAATCCTCCTGCACCTGAAAAGAGATCAGCAAAGGTATAGGGGTGGGGATTTGTTGTCATTTAGACACCAAGTTTAGAAGCTTAGATGGCTCCTCTTTATTTTAGGAAAGTTGTTTGGTGGGGCAGGGCGGATTTGAACCACCGACCTCCACTGTGTGAGAGTGGTATCATAAACCAGGCTAGATCACTACCCCTTCTCTGAATTTGTAAAGTTGGTTGATATTTATTTTTTCTGTTTTCATCTATAAAAGTCAAAATAGAGATAGTGTGCCCCTGAGGTTAACGCTTGGCTTCATTTTAAGGGATAATCCCATATCCACCAGTTGAGCTCCTCAGGAGCGACTGTTGACTACCAGGGTTGACTATATGTCATAGTTTAGAATGATTCATTCTACTCGATATGAGCCCGTATGGTAGTCTGTTGCCTTTATTTTGCTCCTTCTTTCCTAGATAGCCTATAGCTTTCTCAAGAAGGTCCTCGATAAAAGGCAAGATAAAATAGTTCTTTATCATATTGAACTTTTTTGTCTTCCACTTAAAATATAAAAAAGAAATAAAAAATGTATGTCATAGTTTTCCTACTTCATCTATGACATCTTGATGTTTTTCAAAATACTGCCTGGAAGGTTTCAATACTTCACTAATGATTTTTGCCAAACCTGTCTTCAAATCCATTGGGTGTATTTCTCCATTAATGTAAGCTGTCTCAAAGGATTTGTAGGATTTGAAATTAACGTCCCCACCAAATTTAGCATCTCTTTCAATCTTGAAATTGTTTTTCATATCAAATACTATGTACTGGACCATTTCAGTTATTGGATTTCCTGTAGTCTGTTTTGGAGGACACTGAGCTTTCTTTATTTTTCTCATAATAGCTTCTTCACTGTCATGAATAAATATACATGTTTCAGGTTTAGACTTACTCATTTTTGCATCGATCTGATCTGATAGATCAGGTACAGCTTCCGCATCCATTTTCTTACCGTACCCTTCTAATCCTGTTAGTAACGGTGTATGAAGGCATGCTGGTTTCTTTCTACCTAATTTCTCTGCTGTATCTCTTGCGAGCATATGGGCTTTTCTTTGATCCATTCCTCCACAAGCTAGATCCAACTCCATTTGGTATATGTCTGCTACCTGCATTGCAGGATAATAGAGAAAAGCTGATTCTACATCTTTTTCTGCTTTCCTTCCCATTATTGGAAGTGTCCTAAGTATTCTGTTTAGAGAATTGGATTTTGCTACCCTTACAACTTTTTCCCAATATTCTAGTTTTTCTGATAAACTGGATCCCCATATATACTTAATGTTGGATCCTTTAAGACCAATAGATTCAAAACCTTCTTGAAAATATTCACCCGCAATTCGTATTTTGTCCATATCCGCTCCCAATTTATTATTGATCCAACTATGCCAATCAGCAAGAAAGATTATTGTCTCAAATCCAGCATTTGCTAAGTCTTTAAGCTTATTTCCACAAATTAAACCTGTTCCTAAATGTAAGAACCCAGATAACTCAAAACCAATATAAGCGCGTGGCTTTTCTTTTTCTTCTAGTACTTTTCGTATTTCTTCTTCAAGAATTACCTCTTCAGTGTTTTTTGTTATCATTTTCATTTTTTCTTCTATAGACATCTTATTTCACCAAAATATTCAGAAAACCAGAAAGTACCTGCCCTACTCTAATCATACTAAAAGAACCTTCTATTAGTGTTATAGATATTCCAAGGGCATCATCTCTCGATGTGAAATCTCTCTATAACTGATAAAGTTTTTGCTTAAAAATAAAAAAAAGGAAGAATTAGATTTGTTTGAATTCTATAATTCTAAGGTTTGTTGGTTTTTTGGTTATTTCACCTTTTCTAGCACCAATAACCATTCTAATTCCCTTTGCATAAGATCTTTCAAGTAATCTTTGTGTAATGATACCATCTATCACTAATGTTTTACCCTTCTCTACATCATCCAGTTTATCAAATATCTCTGCTGCTGGTCCTCTGAAAATTTCTTTTTCGCTTTCATCAAAAACTGCAGCTTCTAGTTTTGATTTTATCCCGCCTACTGCTTTAGTTAGATATTCAGGTAACTCTACCTTTCGTATTTCTCTTCTTGGTGGCCTTTCTGATGTTCCTCTTCGAGATGTTGGAGGTCGTCTGGAAGATGACGATCTTGGAGGATATCGTCTATCTGTAGATGGTCCTGAAGATCTAGATGAAGATGTTCTAGGACCTGAAGATCTAGATGAAGATGTTCTAGGACCTGAAGATCTAGATGGAGGAGCTCTAGTTGTAGGAGTTCTGGGTTTGGAAGGTGGTTTCTTTTCAACCCTAGATGGTTGCTCTTTTGGTTTTCTAGTTACTGGAGCTTTTGCTGAAGGAGGTTTCTTTGTAACCTTTGGTTTTGATTCAGGTTTGGGTTTTGCTTTGGAAGGTTTTTTGGTTTTCTTATCCTTCACTTTATCTTTATCCTGAAATTCTTTGACTGTTTTTCCTTCATCTTCACCTGTAAGAAAGATTGCATTGTCTATTGTTAATGCTTCCTTGAGAGCTTTGTTAACTTCAGCTTTATTTAGATCTTCTACTTCTTTCCCTTTTGGTGCTCGTGCAACATTGTTAACCTTAGCTACTTGTAATAATTCCTTAAGGATTAAATCTCCACCCCTATCACCATCCAGAAAAGCAGTAACAGTTTTTTTCTTTAGAAGATTCAGTAGTTTTGGTGATACACTTGTACCATTAACTGCCACAGTGTTATCAATTCCATATTTCATCAGATTAACAACATCTGCTCTTCCTTCAACAAGAATAATCTTTTTCTGTTTTTCAAATCCTGGTCCTGCAGAATAGCCTTCATCACCAATGCTCAAAATTTGATTTGTTTTTGAGGACTTCTCAACTTCTGAAGCTATTGAAGAGGAGAAAGGACTAACGTTTTGATCCCATTGTCTAATAATCTCAGATGCTCTATCAACAATAGATTGTCGTTTATTTATTCTTACATCTAAAATTTCTTCTAGTTTTATTTGACAACTGCAAGGACCAACACGATCAACAGTTTCTAATGTTGCTGCAAGAATTGCCGTTTCCATTCTTGAAAGACTTGAAGGTATTACTATTTTTCCTTTGGTTTTTCCGCCTCTACTTGCTAGATCAACACTAATTCTTCCAATTCTACCTGTTTTTTGGAGTTCTCTTATATCCAGATTTTCACTAAGAAGGCCATCGGTTTGACCGTATATCCCTCCTATGATATCTGGTTTTTCTACAACTCCGTCAATTTCAAAAGATGCTCTTATTTCATATTTAATGGTTGAAGCATCTGTTTTTGCACCCATTTATTTCACCTTTAATGTGCCTATGTGTCATAGTTGCATTAGGTTACAAGAAAAGATGGATATTCGTTTGGTCCCCTACCCCAATATAATATCTTATTCATTTTACGCTGTTATTGTATTTTGCATTCAATACACACCTTTGTGTGTAATATTAGTGTGATAATGATCATTTGATGATCGTGATAGGAGATTGTAAGTGTGATATCCATCAGACTTTTTTTCAATTTCTTGTAATCGTATTATCATATCAATATTTCAGGTTCTATGTTTTACCTGTTAGTCTGACATGTTGAACTAATCTTTCACAGTTCAGTGAAAATTAAAATTCCAACGTTAAAAAAGTTCCCATATTACACAAAGCTCATATCCTGTAATTAGTTGTAGTAATATCCTTCCTCTTCAGTATTCTACTATTTCAATGAATAGATATTTTACTTACCTTTAAATAACTAAAAACGCTGTTCTATTTAGGGATTAATATGGATTATTGGTACTACATCATTATTGCAGTAGCTGTAGTTGCTATATTGGCATTCGCATCATACTATCTCTTGAAGAGACGCAAAAAAGCAGAGCATCCTTTAATCATAAGAGCTAATGAAATGATGATAATGATTAAACAAAGAATACACTCACTTAACAGCAGAACACAAAAACTTGATACAGACATAACATCACTAATGTTAGCAAAAGAGAAAGAGGACATGACTCTTACATCTCTGGAAATCCCAATTGAGAGTATACCTCAAAAAATTGATGAGTATAAAGAAGAAATTCGAGTGGCGATAGCAGATATGGAAGATCTCAAAGAATATCAGTCTGAAATTGAACAAATCGCGAAGAATACAAAGGAATTTCAAGAGGAAAAACTCGAGAATTTACTTAATTTAGCTAAGGAGAAATTACGCTATAGATTCACTTAGATTCATTTCAAAAAATCACATAAATCTACATCATTGTTTTCTTCTTGTGAACTTAATAGAAACGCTTTTAAAAACTTGATTGATGCAAAGAACAGAATTATTAAGGTGACCCTGCGTGCCAGTAACAAACCCAGAATACAGAGCAATTGCCAGAGAACACATAATGAATAAGAAAGTATGTCGTAAATGCTATGCGACTAATCCTGCATCAGCCAAAAAATGTCGAAAATGCAGATCTAAAGAACTTCGTATGAAACGTTCTAACAAGAAGTGATTCTTGGAACCACCATTTTTTCAAATAAAATTTTCATATAATCTAAATTTTGCATTGAATTTTTAACTATAATGTATTCTCCCTAATTTCTGCTGAAAAATCAAGACTAACATTGAATCATAAGATTTAAATGTATTTTATTTTCTACATTAATTGATTGTTATATATATAGTCTATAAGAAACTCGAACTCTCTTACAACGTGATAAACCGATGAGTACTGAAAGCGAAGAAATGAACTTGGATGAGAAAAAAGAACATCTTAATTCACTAAGACAGAGACGAAGAGGGCAAATTGAGAGACTTCATGAACTTAATAATAAGCGGAATGAACTACGAAGTATCAGAGACAAAAAGAACCAAGAATCTAAAGCTCTTTTTGATGAAGCAAAAACATCTCGAGAAAAGCGTGATCAAATCAATGAAGAAGTACAAGTAAGAAAACAAATGCGAGACATTCTTCGAGAAGATGCTGATAAAATAGGAAAACGATTAGTTGAATTAGGCTCTCATATGAAGAATGTGAGTGTTCCAAAAAACAGAAGGGTTGGAGATAAAATTAGGAGACTAGAAAGACAATTAGAAACAACCCCCTTTCTTACAAAAGAGATGGAGAAACAAACTCTTCTACAACTCGAAGAACTAAGTTCCGAATTTGAAAGAATAGAACAATTCAAAGATCTAAGAAGCGAGTTCAGAGATATTCAGAATAAACTCCGTACTATGCAAACTGAAATTAAAACCTATCATACAAGTGTAACAACTCTAGCACAAGAATCACAAATTCATCAAGAAAAGATGTTGAATGCTACAAAAGAAGCTAAGAAAATCAAAGAAGAAGCGGATGGAGCACATGCTGAAATAATTGCTCTAAGTTCCTCAATAAATGATATCCGTAAAGAATTGGATGGACTAACACAAGAGGTGAAAAAACTTTCTAGTGAATTTGGTCAAGAGCTTCAAGCTGTAAGAAGAGCTAGAAAGATGGAAGCAAAGAAAGTCCGAGATAGGCAATTAGATTCAAGAGCTGAAGAGATACTAGTACGGTATAAAGACGGTGCTAAACTAACATTAGATGAATTCAAAGTCTTGATGGAAAGAGGATTAATTTAGCTAATTTTTCTGGTTTTAGATAATATTTTCTGAAAAATATGTTTTATAATTTCTTAACAAGTATTAATTTTCAACAACTGTTTTTTTATGGACAGTATTCACAATTCTTAAAACACCCTCAGAGTAGAGTAATTTAAAGTTAAAGTATGGTGTTTAATAGTTGAAACTACCCATTTGCGTCATCGATGCACAAACAAATACATTATGTCGAAAATGCAAACAACTTCACAGAGAAGGAAAAATATCAGATACAGATATTGAGTTATCAAAAATACTAATTGATGTATCAAAATCCAATAAAGATCTAAAAAATATTGCATTTTATTCTTCATTTGAATTGGATGATGTAGTCATTATTGTTACAAAGAAACAAGATGTATCTGTTTTATCCATGCCAGATGTTCTAGATAGATTAAAGCAATATGCAAATAAAGAAATTCGATTCTTAGAAAGAACAAAAGACCCCAAAACATTGGTAGAAAGTCTTCTCCATCCAATACCTGTAGTAAATGTTACAACTTTGTATATTCCGCCTTTCAGTGATAAAGAATACAAAATTGAAATTGAAAAGAAATACAAAAATACATTACCAATTCCTGAAGAAGTTGTTGCTCAAACAGTTTCTTCAGTTTTAGAAACAGAAGCATTTATTGAATATGTGTAACATGTTTGCAAAATTTAGTATGTTTTTTTTGTTTCCTCACAAATGCCAATAGAAAGTAATTCTAAAAAGACATTATTTTAAGATTCTTTGACATTGTAATAGCAATAGGTAGTATTTTAAACATATTTTATTAATTCAGAAATGTATGAGTTTCGCGTTCAAACAAGTTATAGCAGTACGAACTGATCTGAAGATGTCAAAAGGGAAAACAGCGGTCCAAGTTGCTCATGGTTCTCTATCAGCTTATATGAAAACAAAGAGATTCTATCCAGACTGGGCTGACAAGTGGTTTTCTGAAGGACAAAAGAAAATAACAGTAAAGGTGAAATCAGAAGAAGAAATGATGGTTCTTGCAGAGAAAGCTAGAAAACATGAAATACCTTTTGCTATAATTAATGATGCAGGACTTACTCAGTTACCTCCTGGTACAGCAACCGTCATTGGTATAGGTCCTTCAAGGGAGCAACTAATCGATAAAGTATCAAAGGACTTACCTTTATTGTAAAAGTGTTTATAACATGAATTCCTTAGATCCATCAATGTTTCTTACATCAAATTTCACTTCTTCAAAGGGAATAGGTGGTAAAATTAAACATTTGGCAGACGATTTTGTGGTCGGTGAGATTATAGAAGACCATCAGATTCTCGATCCGAGATCTGAATCATTCAATCTACCTGGAAAACCCGGATTATTCTTACACTTTGTTTTAATAAAGAACAATATAGACACTTCAAGTGCTTTAGACTGGATATCGAAATTGTGGAAAATACAAAGGAACAATTTTAGCATTGCAGGAACCAAGGATAAAAAAGCTCTTACAGCTCAAAGAGTTTCAGTATGGGGAGCAAAAACAAAATTTGAAAAGAAATCAATTCGAAATTTGAGTTTTCCTACCTTACAAACAAAAGCTCTTTGCATGAATCTCAAAGAGATAAGGTTAGGAAATCTATGGGGAAATTATTTTGATATTATTATTAGAGATATAGATTATTCGAAAGAAACAATTTCAGAGAGAATCAATGATATTTTACACGAAGTTGAATCTAAAGGAGGTATACTAAACTCTTTTGGACATCAAAGATTTGGTGATAGAAGACCGATAACACATATTGTAGGGAAGAGTTTACTACAAGGAAATGTAAAGGAAGCAATAAGGTGTTATATTGGAAAAGTCTCTGAAACAGAAGAAGAAGAAACAAAAAAAGCCAGAACAGTTTTTTGGAATAGTGAGAATCCAGATGAAACTTTACAGATATTGCCTTCTCATCTTCGAATTGAAAGAAAAATGCTGAATGAATTAAGTAGACATAAAAACGATTATCTACAAGCGTTCAACTCTTTACCTGCACAATTTCGAAAACTGTTTATCCATGCTTATCAGTCATATCTTTTCAACAGATATTTACAAATTCGAGTTGAAAATTATGAAAATGGATTGAATAAACAATTATCCGGAGAGAAAAAGGAGAATAACAGAATATTCATTCCAATAGTTGGTGCTACAACAGTACTAAATGGTCAAACCGAGGAAATCTATAACACAATTTTTGAAGAAGAGAGTATAAGTTTAGATGATTTTCAAAAACCGTTTATTAAAAAGATAGGAGGAAAGGGCACTTTCAGAGCCTTGGGTTTCAAACCTGAACGAATTGAAATTAAAGAAATTGATGATGACGAACTAAATATAGGAAGAAATGAAACTAGGCTTTCTTTCGAAATTATGAAAGGTTCATATGCAACAGAATTTCTAAGAGAGATAATGAAAAATTAGAATAAAACATTAATGAATAGAATGCTCTTAGATGTATAAAGAGAATTATTCAAATAATCAAAGAAAAACGTTCAGAAAACAGCTTATGCTTGATGGTATCAAATCATTATCTATGAGTGAATAATAAATGTTTCAAATAGTTGACAAAAAGGATGTAACACCTGAAAGTGTTTGGTTCAAAATTGAAGCTCCTGAAATTGCTCGAGTCTGCAAAGCGGGTCAATTTATTATATTACGATCCAATGATAAAGGTGAAAGAATTCCTTTAACAGTTTCAGATTGGAACAAAGACGAAGGGTGGATAACTGTTATTTTTCAGAAAGTAGGTGCAAGTACCTATGAACTTGCTGATTATAATGCTGGAGATAACTTATCAGATTGTGTCGGTCCTCTAGGAGTTCCTACTCATGTAGAAGAAGCCGGGAACACAATTGTGATAGGAGGGGGGTTGGGAATAGCTATTGCAACTCCTGTTGCGAGAGCATACAAGAAAGCAGGAAATCATACTGAAGTGATCATTGGAGCAAGAAAAGGTGATTTATTATTTAATGTAGAAGCTATCCAAGGTTTTGCAGATAAGTTACGAATCTGTACAGATGATGGTTCAAAAGGACGACATGGTTTTGTTACTGATGAATTACAAGGGATGATTGACCAAGGACAACAAATTGATACAGTATTCTGCGTAGGACCACCAATTATGATGAAATTTGTTGCTAAAGTAACAGAACCATATAACATCAAAACAATCGCTAGTTTGAACACAATAATGTTAGATGGAACTGGAATGTGTGGTGCATGCAGATTAACTGTTGGCGGAGAAACAAAATTTGCTTGTGTAGATGGACCTGATTTTGATGCACATCTAGTAGAATGGGAAGAAACCATGTCACGACTGGCTAGCTATAAAGAAGAAGAAAAAGAAGCCATGCAACATTATAGAGAACATCACAAAGAATGTCAATGTAACAAGGAATCATGAGGTGTAGATGATGGTAGCAGAAAAAAAACGTAGACCACAGATAATTAGAACAAAACTACCTATGCCTTGTCAAGAACCTGAAGATAGGATGCAAAATTTCGATGAAGTACCTTATGGTTACAACGAAGCTGAAGCTGTTTTTGAAGCCACAAGATGCTTACAATGCAAAAATGAACCTTGTGTAAAAGGATGTCCTGTTGAAGTACCTATTAGAGATTTTATTGGATTAATCAAAGAAAGGAAATTTGTTGAAGCAGCAGCACTAATTAAAACAAAAAATAGTCTTCCCGCAGTTACAGGTCGAGTATGCCCTCAAGAATTACAATGTGAAGCTAAGTGTGTTATGGGACGTCGTCATCAACCGGTAGCTATTGGTCATCTTGAAAGATTTGCAGCTGATTATGCTCGAGATGAAGGAGAAGAAGCTCCAGAGATCCCATCTGCAACAGGCAAGAAAATAGCTATTGTTGGAGCAGGACCAGCTGGTTTAACATGTGCAGGTGATCTTGCTTTATTGGGTCACAAAGTTACTGTTTTCGAAGCACTGCATTCTCCTGGTGGAGTGCTCATATATGGTATTCCAGAATTTCGACTTCCTAAAGATATAGTCAAGTATGAAATTGACTTCCTCCAGAAACTCGGTGTAGAAATCAAACTTAATTATATTGTAGGTATGAATAAGACGGTTGATGAGTTGCTTGAAGAATATGATGCTGTTTTTGTGGGATCTGGTGCAGGCGCTCCTCGATTACTAAGAATTCCAGGAATCAATCTCGTAAACGTATATAGCGCTAACGAATATCTTACACGAATTAATTTCTTGAAAGCCTATAAATTCCCAGAATATAAAACACCTGTCAAAAGAGCAAAAACTGCAGTGGTAATTGGTGCTGGAAATGTTGCTATGGATGCTGCAAGAACAGCAAAACGACTAGGTTCTGAACATTCAATAATTGTCTACCGTCGAAGTAGAAAAGAAGCTCCAGCACGACAAGAAGAGATTCATCATGCTGATGAAGAAGAGATAGAATTTAGATTTTTGACAAACCCAGTCAGGATTGTCGGAGATGAGCTGGGAAAAGTTAGAGCTGTTGAATGCTTAGAGTATGAATTGGGAGAACCAGATGAGACTGGTAGAGCACAACCCATACCCATTCCAGGATCAGAATTTCTGATTGAATGTGATATAGTAATCATAGCTGTTGGAAACGATCCAAATCCAATTATTCCAAGAACAACTCCAGATTTAGAATTATCAAGATGGGGTACAATTGTAACAGAAAGAAATTCTGGTAAAACTAGTAAAGACAAGGTTTATGCAGGTGGAGATATTGCCACAGGTGCAGCCACTGTTATTGCAGCTATGGGTGCCGGAAAAGTAGCAGCAAAAAGTATACATAAACAAATAATGAATATTCCCGATGAAGAGGAGGAAGAATAGACATTAATTAAGATCTATTAACATCAGATATGCGTCAGTATCATCTTGATAGTATTTTCTTATTCGTGATTCAATTCTGAATCCAAACTCTTCATATAATTTAATCGCTCTATCATTATCAACTTGCACTTCAAGTTTAATACTTGAATAACCTAATATCTTTGTTCTTTCCAAAAAGTGAACCAAAATTCTTCTACCTAAACCTCTACCTCTATAACCTGGTTTTATAGCTATAGATAAGATGTGAGCTTGTTTAGGTATAGCTGTATATCCCCCTAACACGAATCCAATAATTTCCTCATTATATTCTACTATATAGCATAGTTCGGGAGCTCCATGGTAGATGTTGCCAATTAAAACTTCACCAAAAGGATACGGAAAACTCTTTCTTTCGATTTCAAGAACAATCGGAATATCTTCTTCTCTCATATGCCTTTCGTATGCTTGTTTTTCGTTCACTAAAATCACTCACTTCATTACTCTAGATAGTTTCATAGTACTTGCTGATTGATAATCTATGATGTATATTTCTATTTTTCTGAACAGTCTCTTATTGGAAAGCAGATTTTTATAAGATTGTAAGAACAATAGAAATAGAATTGATAACCAAAAGGACAGATATATTTGAGTAAAAAAAGAGCAGCTGATTATGAAAGGGTGTTAGTAAATCGTTTTTGGGATTATGGATTTGCTGTTATGCGAGCTCCTTCATCTTCAGGAACAAGTAAAATGCCCCGTCCAGATGTCTTAGCTGGTTCTGCAGAAAAGGGACTTATGCTTGCTTTGGAGATAAAAACTAGTCGTCAAGATGTATTTTATGTACAACAAGAACAGATTGATGGTTTAATGGAATTTGCTAAACGGATTGGTGGAAAACCATATTTGGCTGTGAAATTCGTTGGAAAAAGAATGGATTTTTTATTTCTCTCTGTCCCTGATTCTTTGCAGAAGAGTAAGGGGGAAAGCTTCAGAATCTCAATATCAGATGTTAAGTCCTCAGGAATAGATTTCTTCACTCTAATAAATTCCACAGAACACAAAGGTCAAAAATAACAATTAAATGTGAATATAATTTGGTTAATTCCCAATGAGTTGATCTAACTATGAAGATACTAAAGAAAGATTACAAGCATGGTATTATAGAACTTATTCCAGATAGTGTGGATGATCTCTATGCAATCTATAGAATACTCAAAGTGGGAGACAAAGTCAAAGCATCAACTTCTAGAAGAGTAAAGAGAAAAGAAGAAGAGGGTAGAGCTGATTCTGGCGAACGTGTCAAAATGACTATAGAAGTAGAAGTGGAAGAGGTCGCTTTTCATGGGTTTGGAGATAATCTTAGATTCAAAGGAAAAATCATTGATGGTCCAGATAATCTAATATCGTTAGGAACCTATCACACAATATCCTTATCACTCATGGAAAAGGTAAGAATAACCAAAATTGAATGGACATCGATGGAAAGAAAAGTTCTAGAAGATGTTGAAAAGGCTTCAATGCTTGCACAAATTCTTGTAGTAACAATCGAAGATAATTCTTCTTGTTTTGCTCTGGTCACACAATTTTCTTTGAAGATCATAAATGAATATACACCATCAGTTTCTCGTAAATTTAGCGATGCTAAACAACATTCCAGTGAGATGGGGCAGTTCTTTAATGAATCATTACAGATTCTTCAAGATTTGGATAAACAATATTCACCTCAAGTAATAATTCTAGCAGGACCTGGTTTCACACCGGAGAATTTCTTTGAGTTTGTTAGAACTAGAGATTCAGTTTTAATAGAAAAAATAAGAAGAGTGCATGTTAGTTCTGGAGGTAGAGTTGGGCTAAAAGAGGTACTTTCAAAAAAGCTACCAGAAAAAATCGCAAAGGATCAGCGAGTTGCATACGAGACACGATTATTAGAGGAAGTATTCAAACGACTAGGACAAGATACTGGAACAGTAACTTATGGAATTGAAAGTGTTAAGAGAGCACTTTCTATAGGAGCAATTGAAACCCTGTTAATTAGTGATGATCAATTGAGGATAGATGATTTAACAAAACGAGTTGCAATAGATGAGCTTGTTGAACAAAACTCTGATATGAAGGGACAGACTGTTTTAATGTCAGTTCAACATGAATCTGGAGAGCAATTATCAAAACTAGGAGGGATAGCAGCTTTATTGCGCTTTCCGCTTCCTGATCAGTGATTTGAATTTTCACATATAGGATCTAAGTATGTAATTATACCCTCAGAATAAGGATATTGGTGTATTATCTGGACATTGATATCGTCATCTCCATTGTCCTTGCACAAATCGGGACCAATTTTTTTGACGATTTTCCAATGAGTATAGAGAGTAAGTTTTGACTCATTAATCTCAATTAATTCACTGGCAATACCATAATTTTCTCTTAAGTTGTTGTATATTTCATTGATATTAGTTACAGTTTTTGTAATTATCCTGCCTCGTACAATTAACCCATCTTCTGTTATTTCATCAAATGGTTTAGCATAATTCTTAGCTCTTCTTAGCAATCGGTTCTTCAATTGAACGCTGTCTTTGTATTTTGAAGAACAGTAATGAACCGTTATAGGTGCTCTCTTGTGTTTTTTTAGCAAATCATATGCTAGATTTTCACTACCTTCAACAGCAGCGCTGATTTCGTTTTTTGTTCGATATCCTTTTCTTGCTAAATTCTCAATATTAGCCTCTGTAATCTCAAATTCATTTAAGTTTATGAAATCAAGTTTTGCTTGTTTAGCAAAACTAATGATCTCCTCCATCTTATTCCCTTGGTCTGGAATAACAGGTATTTCAATCCCCACTTTCCAATCCGAAGATTTTGCATTTACGATAGATTCCTTCATCTCATCAGTCAAATGTAATCTAGGGGGATGAAATCTTATTTCATCTAGTCCTTCATTTTTCAGCTGCTTTAGCTGATCTAAAGATAATGAGTGTGAGGTATAAAGATGAACATGAAAATCTTTTCCAAACTCCTCTTTGAATTCTTTAATAAAGCAAGTTGTTCTGTCAAGAGTTAAAGTGGGTTCTCCTCCTGTTATGCCCATGCCAAGAGCTGAAATCATCTTAGCTTCTTCTATGGCTTCCTGAACTGTTTTTACCAGTTGTTCATTAGCAAAGATTACATCCTCTCTCCTCTCTTTTGTAAGAGGGCAATAGAAACAATTTGAATCACAAGTTCCTGTAATAAAGAGAACTAACTTTCCTCCTGCTGAACATTGTATGCAACCTTCTGGAGGTTTTCCTACCACTTTATTACTGTGCCATTTGGTGATTCTTCTCATTAAAGAAATTAAGAAAATAAGTATTAAAAGGAATTAGTTTGAACAGATAAATGAAGAGGAAAGCAATTTTATAAACAATTCACACAAATGGAACACAGAAGGGTTATCTATGCTAACAAAACTTCAGATCATACTATTAGTACTCATAGGATTTCTTTTATTATCAGCAATAGGGAATTTCCTTAATCTGAAGAAATATGGGATTCACTTTTTTCCTTTAGGAGTAATGTTCAGAACAGCTTTTTTCAACAGGATACTAGAAAAGTTGGGGGAGAAGGGAAAGAGATTTTGGGCAGTAATTTACAATGTTGGTAAAGTTCTCGCAACACTCATCACTATTGGTTTTCTTGCATATTTCATTGCAAATCCTTTTCTCCTCCTATTTGGTTCCCCAGCAGGATTAGGAATTCAACTAATAATTCCAGGAATAACAGTTGATTTTAAGATGGCTTTACTTCTAATTATTCCCTTTATCTT
>JAEOTK010000195.1 GCA_016839875.1 Candidatus Heimdallarchaeota archaeon | reverse complement strand
CCTTGACTGTCTAATGCAGCTGAGGGTGTATTAGAAAAGCCATCACTTTCTGTAGAGATAAGTTCTATTGAATCCCATTGCCAATCTGCAAGCTCAGAATTGATACTTGAGAAACCTTGTTTTTCACCCTCTTGCATAGCATTTGTATTTGCATTGTTTAGTGCAAAAACACTGAAGCTAAGAAAGAAAAGCAAAATCAAAGTTAAAAATAATTTCTTTGTTTTCATATTTATCACTTAAACTTCTGATTAAACTAAAGGTATACAGAAGGAAAGAAATAAAGTTTTCCTAGATTAGAATCAAAAGCAAGGATTTCGTAAAGTAATATAAGTGTATGAAATGCTTCTGAATCATGAAAGTACAAAAAATAGGGAGTAGGGGGATATTATTTAATCTTCCAAGTGATCCTTTCACAGTTCAAGTTTATTGCATTAACAGTCCGAATTATCTTTTCATTATTGACTCTGGAGTTGTAATGGAAAATCAAATGGAAGATGTGAAGAAATATTTAGAAGAAAACAATCTCTTAACAAAACCTATTATACTCTTTAACACTCATGGTCATCTTGATCATATGGGTGGGAATGAGATTATTGAATCAAAACATATAATTGCGCATTATTTCAGTAATGAGGAGTTTCAAGCAACCATTGATCTTCTGAGTAAATACGATGCATACAAACCTGCTGTTGAAAAAATACTTTTACCAAACCTTACTTTCACAGATCGGCTGAATTTTGTTGATGAAGGAGTTGAATTCTTCTATGCTCCTGGTCACACAAAGGATTCTGCATGTTGCTATGATAGTGTAGATAAAGTTCTTCTAATTGGAGATCTTCTAGTTCATCCCCTACCTTCTATAAACTGGCCTAATCTAGATCAATTTATTGAAACACTAGAGAGTATTAAGAAGATAGAATTCAATAAAATGATACTTGGTCATGAGAAGGTTCTGGAAGATACTGAATTTATAGATTTTACAATTGATTATATTAAACGTTTCAAGAATCTTGATGTGGATTTTACTGACTTCACTAATGTTCATGGATTGATGTATAGATGGGGAATGGTTAACATTGCTAAAAATCTGAAGAAAGAGGGAAGAGATGAAGAAGCTAAGAAGTTTCTGCTAAAAATTAAATCCGAAATTGAAAATCCATTTATTAAACCAGAGGATGAAAGAGAGCTAAAAGGGATACTAGAAGAAATAGAAAATGGATTGAAATAAGATTGCTCTTTCGACTCTTCTAATCATTTGGACCAATACTTGCTACTATCTCACTTTTTCCGAAAACCTTCTTTTGTTTAAACTTGAATCTAAGTAATAATATGTTTATTACAACTCCAAGGAATTCAATAATTCCCATCCAGATAAAGGCAATGACGAAGTTGAAATTAATTAACAAAATACCTCCAACTAAAGGTCCCAAAACTATCCCTAAGTTACCTGCAAAATTAAAGAATCCCATCCCCATTGCTCGATCTTCTTTTCTTACATAATCAGCTACAAGAGCCATGTTTGGGGGACCAGTAATTCCAGATAGTATCCCTAGAAATAGTAGAGCTACAACTAGAAAAGAAAAGCTGATAGTACCCAAAAATCCGATTAAACTAAGGATAATCCCATACCCAATACTTCCTATTACTATGAAAACATATCTCCCATATTTATCGCTCAATTTCCCGAAAGGGTATTGAAGAAGCATAAAAGGTAAACCAAAAATTGCCAAAGCTATCCCTCTCATACTTGGACTTAAACCTAACACATCAAGAATTAGTAGCGGTAATGCGAAAAGTATAAAACCCATATGAAATCGATCAATAAAATTATAGCTTGCTGGAATTATAAGTTTAGAATTATTTACAGCTGCTTTAAAGTTTTGAATGATTGATGGTCTTTTGCTAAGATCCTTTGGTTCTGTTATAAGGAAGATAGAAAGGATGAATACAAGACCATTAAAAATCACTGCTACATAGTAAGGTAAAAACACACCTGCATCTGCAAGAAAACCTCCAATCATTGGACTCAAACCCATTGATATTGCTAGAAATGTTCCGAATATGCCCATGTTCTTTCCCCGAGAATTAGAAGTTGAAATATCTAAGACAAGAGTCATAAATGTTTGCCAGGCTAATACTGTAAAAGTTCCTTGAAGAAAACGAAAGACAAGAAGAATTGAAAAAGTTGGGGAGATAGTTAGAAGCCAAGAGAATAATGCTGATCCGACACTACCTATAAGAATAAACATCTTGCGTTTTCCTAACCTGTCAGAGATTACTCCAAGTATTATTCCAAACACAAGATATGAGATGTAAAAAATAGTATCATAAAGAGATATCTGAAAATTAGATGCAAGTGGCAAGAAAAGCTGGATGAATTCCTTTTCATTAGTATGCAACATTCCAACTGAAGCTATAGTGAACATACCAAGAATCCCAACAATAACAATTGGAATATTTTTTCGAAAAGGGTTATCTTCTAAGCTTTTTTCTCCATTAATATGCTTCATCTGGATAATCGAATCCCTAGTTAATCTGTTCGATTTGAAGTTTTCTTATTGTGTTTTAAAGCTTAGTTTGTTTCAAAAATATTCTCTTGTTTTTAAGAGTAAAAGTGTAATAAAAGGAATTCTCACAGTAATAGAAGAGGGAATTAAAGATTAAACAAGTTAAAGCTAAAGGAAAACAAATTTCTTTCATTTAGTTTATCTTATAAGTGTTCAAGAACCAGCTCTCTTAGAATGCAGAGAAATAGAACTAGATATGCAGTAAAAGGAATCTCAGCAGTTTTGGTATTGCTAGCAGGAGTTGGAGTATTTTTCGTCTTTTCAGGTGATTTATTCAGTGGATCTTTTCCATGGGTATTAGTCTCTATAGTTGGAGGAGTAGTAGTCGTATTAGCACTTGGTGGGTTGGTGATATCTCAACGAAGAAAATCTTCTGATACATCTGAAAATCTTTTGGAAGTAGATTTCAAACCTTTAGAAGAATCTATTCGAAGTAGAGAAGAGGATGATTTTATACCTTCTAAAAAATTGAGTTCTAAATTAGATTATGATACTCAATACTGTGAATATTGTGGTGAAGTTATTAGAGAAGGAGTTAATTTCTGTATTAGCTGTGGAAGAAAATTATAGTGGTTTGTCCCCAATCTTTTATAAAAAAAGAAAAAGAAAAAAAAATGAACAAAGGACTATTTTGCATTTGCTGGAAGGTAACCTGCATGAACAACAGTTTTTACAGCTTTTCCAATAGAGTATGGAATATCTGGCAAAGTTGTATCATGATATTGTGACCATTCAAAAATGTGACTTAATGCAATTGGATCATATACAACTGCATCTCCATATATTTGAGCGTATAGAGTTCTATCTATAAGATGTGAAAGAGCGACTCTAATAGCAGAATCTGCTAAAGGACCATTTTCATCACAATTCATGAAAAGGTAACGAGTATAGTGATTACCAGTATCTTGATAATAATACGAGATGGGTATAGCGATTTGTTCTTCATACAAAATTAATTCTATTTCGTGGAAAACTACCAAAGCTTCGTCTAAGAACCCATTGAAGTTCAAAACATACATATCATAGATTTTATCAAAAAGTTCTGCATTATAATAATTCCAGAAATCGTACCAAACAAAAAGGAAATAGAGTGTTTCAATGATATTATCCAAAGTATCAGCCGGTGGCATTGAAAGACCAATGAAATAGAACATCTCGAAGTCTCCTGCTAGCATTCGGTTAACTCCATCTCCCCAAGTTGTATAGTCAGGAATAATTTTTATTCCGCATTTGGCAGCATCTTCAACAAGTTGATCAACAAGAAGTTGACAGTCTCCAATTAATCCAGTATCAGGAACAATCATTTCTATTTCAGGAAGAGTCATAGGTTTGAGTGCAGAAACATTGGAAGATAGGCCTATTAGTGCTATAAGCAAAATGCAAGATCCACAAATCAGTATTTTGTTTTTCATAGTGAATCATTCAGATTTCGAATATCAAAATAAAAGAGTTCTGCTTAGGGAAGATTTTACCAATAAGAAAGATAAATAAAGATAGAAAAAAGAAAGAATTAACTTTTCTTTTTCTTGAATTTACTAAAGGAGGTTTTCAATTCTTACTTTTAAAAAATCTTAAAAGACTGATATTTTAGTATAAGTTATGTTATTCACTGAATTGAATAATACTAGCTGCAAAACATACATAATTGGAGGAAGTACATCATCAGTTATTCTGATAGATCCTGTTTTAGATCAAGTAGAAGATTATCTGGAATACATAGATAAAAGCAATCTTGATCTTAGAGCTATAATTGATACCCACTCTCATGCTGACCATATTTCTGGCGCAGCTGCTATGAAGGACCGTCTTGATTGTCAATATTACATGCATGAGAATGCTCCTTCTCAGTGCGTAACTAATAGAGTGAATGAAGGAGATGTAATAGAAATAGATGATATTAAGATAGATGTAATAGAGACCAATGGTCATACTCAAGATTCTATTAGCTTGATTTGGGAAGGAAGATTATTTACTGGTGATGCTCTTTTCTTAGATGATGGTGGAGCAGGAAGGGATGATTTACCTGGTGGTGACCCGGCAGTTCATTGGGAAACTTTGCAGAAATTCAAGCAACTCCCTGAAGATCTAATAGTTTACCCAGCTCATGATTATAGAGATAGAAAACCCACAAGTATTGCAAAACAGAAGAAAACAAATCCTCACTTGAAAGAAAGAACTAAGGAAGAATTTGTTAGTTTTCTGAATGATTTAAGACTGGGACCAGCTGATTGGATGAAAGATGTTCTAAAAGCAAATTATTCATGTGCCCAAGATCCAAATGCAGCATGGATACCAATTGATGCACCATCTTGCGAGGTAAAAGGAACTGTAGAACCTAGCATTAACGAAATGATAGTTCAAGACATATCAACACAAGAACTTGCTGGAAAGATAGAGAGAAAGGAACAACCGTTCATGATTGATGTTAGAGAACCTTTTGAGCTAAGACAAAGAATAGGTCATATAGAGGGAGTGATTAATATTCCAATTGGGAAGTTGATTCCAAATCTAGAACAATTAAGTGAGAAGAAAAATGAAGAAATAATCATTGTTTGTAGATCGGGAGCGAGAGCTTATACTGCTGCTCAAATAATGAAGAAAGCAGGATTTAGAAAAACCTTCGTTCTAAATGGTGGTATGCTAGCATGGAACAGGATATATTGATTTTAATAATTATGAAATTTTGTAATTTTTCAAATGGTTTGGTTTATAACTGTCTATATCACATTCTCCTTTGAAATGCACAGTACTAGTCAAAACGATAATAGAAATACATTCAAGATTGTGGCACTAATATTGTTGTTTAGTGCATTTGTGGCGTTCGGATTATTAACAGATATAGTCAGTGACACCTTCTGGCCATTTCCAACAGTAGGAATTGGAGTTACAATACTAGTAATATTTCTTATCTCAATATCAAGAAGAAGAGCAAAACAAAGTAAAGTTCAACAATTTACAGATAAAACATATGAACAATATCCTCCCGTAGAAGAAAAGACACCAGAGTATAAAGTTTCAAAGAATCAGAACTTTTGTGACTTCTGTGGAACGAAATTGAAAGATTATGAAGAATTTTGTATCAATTGTGGAAAAAAAAGAGATTACTAAGTTAGATTTATGGAGAATTCTTTTATTTTACTCATTTTTAGGTGTACTAGAGGTGAATAAATGCCAACAGTACAAGTATATCTTTGGGAAGGAAGAACAGAAGATCAGATAAGAGAAATAATTGCGGGAATAACAGATGTTTTTGTGAAACAAGGTTCTAAACCTCAAACCGTAAATGTCATTATGCATGAGATACCTAAAAATCGATGGGGTAAAGAAGGAAAGCCAGCTTCAGAATTATAGGCGCGAGAAACAGTATTGTTTTCTGCACATTCTATTTCTTTTAGTTGCAAATTATCTTGTAGTTCTATCAAGAACATATTTTTATAAATATAACACATTCTTTTGAAGGAGAAAAAAATGAATGACGTTTTAAATCTACTAAAAACCCGTAGAAGTATTCGAAAATATAAAAATCAACAAGTAGAAGAAGAGAAAATTCAGAAATGCTTGGAAGCTGCTAGATGGGCACCTTCTGCATCAAATAAACAACCATGGGAATTCCTTATTGTAGCAGACAAACAAGTTCGAAAGAAACTTTCAGAAATTCATCCCTATGCTAGATTTGTTGCTGAAAGTCCAATAGTTTTCATTCCTCTAACAAATCCAGAAGTACATGCCAAGTATCACATGTCAGATTCAGCTTTGGCGACAATGCAATATATGATTGAAGCCCATAGTTTAGGACTAGGTACATGTTGGGCTGGAGTTATAGGCTCGTCTATAGAACCAGAGATAAAAGATCTGCTTGGAGTTCCTGAACATCTAAATGTTTTAGGATTAGTTGCTACTGGATATGCTGACGAAGAACCAACAAAAACGAGAAAAGAACTAGATACCCTTGTCCATTATGAGAAATATTAAAATAAAACAAACCAAAAAAGTCGATGAGGTAAAGAAGGAAAACCTGCTTCAGAATTATCAATAGAAGAGACCAAGAAGATATCAAGAATAGAAAGAAAGCTCTCCCTATTCATCTTACTTGTTTTTTATCCCACTAGATTGTATCTTTATATTCTTTCTAGAAATGCTTAATTACTATTATTAGTATCTTTAATCATGAGTTCTCTAGTTGAAATACCTAAATGGTTAAGAGTTTTTAATATATTAGCAGGTTTTATAACTATAATCTTAGCAATATTAATCCTTGTTTTCATTAATAAAGATCTACAAACTTTAATTATTGTACTAGCTGTTGCTTTGATAATAATAGGGGTTTTTCGTACTCTAAATGGTATTTTACAAGAATATTTAGAATGGTACGTAAGAGCACTTAAAATTTCAGTAGGAATCCTGGTTTTACCAATAGCTATAGCTATTTTAGCACGTTCAGATATAATTCCAGAAAGACTTGTGTCACTTCTTGCAATAGTATTAATACTTAGTAGCCTTTCAAGGATAACTCTTGGGAGTACTTCGGAAGAATATCCAAACTGGTTCAAGATTACTACAATACTTATAGGAATAATGACAATAGTTGCAGCAGGAATAGTACTCATATTTCAATCAGTCGCTGAACCTACAATAGTAGCGTTACTAGCTCTTACTTTTATATTCAGTGGAACAGGATGGATATATGCAGGAATAAAGAATATTGAAGAACCATAAGAGTTTCTTCAGTTTTCTGTAACTAAAATCTCAATCATTTCTTTAATTTTCTAATTGATATTTTTTCTTTTCTTCATTTGATGTCTAATGATAATCAGTATACTTACAGTAGCTATGATTGTCAAATAACCAACATAGTTTGCTTCCAGTGTTATTATTTGTGCATTCAGCCAAAAAGTACATGTACCTCTTTCAAGACCTTCAGTGAGAAATTCGTCAAATGATGAACCGCCATAGACTATTACTTCTTCATTGATATCAGTTAAATCAAATGAAAAACTTGCATTTACACTATTAGGATGATTAGGCAAATCATGAATTTCTTCTTCAAGTTCCTTGACTTTGGTTAATTCGT
>JAEOTK010000194.1 GCA_016839875.1 Candidatus Heimdallarchaeota archaeon | reverse complement strand
TGAAATAATATTCTCTGGTGGAGTTGCTGAATATATCTATGGTAAAACTGAAAAAGAATATGGGGACCTAGGAAAACTCCTTGGAGACGAGATTCAAAAAATCATCAAAGAAAAACAGATGATAATGCATGAGCCCATAGAATTAATTCGTGCAACTGTTATTGGAGCTGGTCAATATACTTTGCAGGTTTCAGGAGTAACAACTCACATCTCAGATAGCGATATCCTTCCAATACATAATATTCCTGTGTTGGAACCTAAGATCTCTAATAAGGAAATTAATGAAGAAAATATTTCGAAGGCAATTCTCAAAAGTTTTGAGATGTTTGATGTAAGGGAAGGGGAGGAGATTGTAGCACTTTCATTTAAAGGGGCGATTGGAGGTTCTTATGCTGGTTTAACCACATTTGCTAAAGGGGTAGTTAGTGCAATCCCCAATACGATATTGAAAGAAAAACCAATAATCATGGTATTTGACAGAGATATTGGAAATTCTGTAGGAAATGTGATGAAAAGAGAAACTGAAGCAAAACAAAATATCATATCTGTTGAGGAAATCAATGTTCAAGAAGGAGATTTCATTGATGTTGATAAACCAAAAGCTGGAGGGCAAGTTGTCCCAGTTGTGGTTAAATCTCTTGTGTTCTCAAATTAATTATCCAATTTTTCTTATTACCAACCGATGACTATACCATCTGCACGTGGACTTGTACCACCACAAAGAACACCACTTTTTGCATCACGCTTAATTATTTGGCCTCTTCCAAATATTGCTCTAGCAATACCTGATGTAGGGATGATATCATGACCCATCCGACTCAAAGTATTCATTGTTGACACATCAATCCCCTCTTCTAGTGCTATCTTCCCGCCGCTTGTTCCATCTCTTATGCAAAACCTAGGCATATTGAGAGCTTGTTGAGGTTCCATTGCAAAATCTATCATATTGATTAACACTTGTGCATGACCTTGCGGTTGGTTGAAACCTCCCATAACACCAAAACTTGCATATAGCTCGTTTTCTTTTGTGGCCATACCTGGAATAATTGTGTGATATGGTCTTTTGTTAGGTGCTAGAACATTCGGATGATCTGGATTAAGTTCAAAATTTGCTCCCCTGTTTTGCAAAGTGAATCCACATCCTTTTGGAATCAGACCTGTTCCGAATCCCATATAGTTTGAATTAATGAAACTACAAGCATTTCCTTCACCATCAGCTACAGAGAAATACACTGTATCTGAACTTGAAAACGGTGAACCTTTCTGAACATTGATTGTCGCTTTGGTTGGGTCGATTAATTTCCTTCGTTCTTTTGCGTATTCTTTTGATATCAGTTCTTGAATTGGAACATCAACCACATCAGGATCAGCTACATACCATCTTGTATCTGCAAAAGCTATTCTCATAGCTTCTATCATTGTATGAAGGTGCTCAACAGATGAATGTTTCATTTTGTCTATTTCAAATTCTTCTAAGATATTTAATGCAATTAGAGCTGTTATACCTTGACCGTTTGGTGGTATCTCAAAAATATCTACACCCTTGTAATTAACTGATATTGGATCATCATAAGTTGAATAATGATTCTTGAGATCATCTAGTGTCACATATCCCCCTTGTGATTTTACTAAGTCCACTATTGCTTCTGCAATACGTCCTTCGTAGAATCCACTTTTCCCATGTTCAGCTAATTCTCTGAATGTATTTGCTAATGTTGGATTTCGCATTATTTCTCCTGCTTTAGGAGCTTCCCCATTTAATAGCATTTCATCTCCATGTGGTCCACTTCGGAGTTGTCTAACTCCTCTAGCCCATGAAAGAGCTGTTAAAGGTGCAACTGGAAAACCTTCTTCAGCAAGTTCAATTGCAGGAGCAAGAACTTCCTTTAATGATAAGGTTCCGAATTTTTCAATTGTGTCTACCCATCCTGCAGCAGCTCCAGGAATGGTTACTGTATGGACACTAAGTGGTGGTAAAGACTCAGTTATACCTAATTCTGCTAATTTCTCAAGATTTATTTCTGAAGGCGCACGACCACTTGCATTTAAACCAGAAACAGATTTCTTTGTATTGTCATAGTAAAGATAAAAACAATCTCCACCTATTCCTGTTGAGCAAGGTTCAGTTACATTTAATGCGGCAGCAACTGCAACAGCAGCATCGGCTGCATTTCCTCCTTGTTGAAGAATTCTGATTCCAGCTTCAGAAGCTAAAGGTTGACTTGAAGCTACCATACCTCTTTTTGCGTAAACCGGAGATCTATAAGAATTGAAATACATATGTAAAAATATCTAACTGAAAAATAAATCTAATGGTCTGTTTAGTATTATTGCTGGAAAAATTCGTTTAGCATTTGAAAGAACTTTATTTTATCCCAATCAATGTTATTCATACTATAGTCTTCAAAGAAATATTTGACCCATTCAGTACCGAAATTGTAACCTATGCTCCAAGCAACAGCTGCTAAATCGAAATATTTGTCGTTAATTCCAGCGAATATCAAATCAATGAAACCGCTTAGTTTTCCATTATTTATGATGATGTTAGGTAAACAGTAATCTCCATGTGTGAAAACCAGTTCATAATTATCTGGTTTTAATCTAAGAATTTCATCAAATAATTCTTCATCTGATTTATTTTTCCATCTTTCATCGAAATCATTGTTTTTTACAAGTCCTTTTTCCATTCTATCTTTAGCTAGTTGGATTAGAACATCAGGCGAATTGTTGATAGGACAATCACTTGCATCAATTGAATGAATTCTCTTTATGCCTTCAGCTAGGATTCTAATAGCAGAGCGTTTTTCTTCATCTGATTTTACTTCAAAAGAAACATTACCTTCTATTTCAGAGATTAGTAAAAACTCTTTGCCTTCGAATGTGCTAAAGAAAATTACTTCGGGAACTGGTAATCTGTCCCTTATCCAATTCAAAATGATTTTCTCTTTTTCTAGATTGAAAACAGATTCTGGCTTGTTTACCTTCAAATAGAGTGTTCTCTCTTCCTTTGTTAGTTTGAAAACATCAGTCTTTGAACATCCGACTGTATTGATAGACCAATCGAATTTTTCTAGAATCTTCTCTAATTTGGGTGGAAGCTTGTAGTGTAAACCAATTCTCTGGTCCATAGAATCAAGTCTGACTACTCACTGTGCTATTTATTGTTTTAGAACATTACAAAATCAACATTAGTTTGACAAAAACATAAAAACCATTACACAAATAGAATAATAATTGGGGAATTGAGCAGATTCCTCTTCTAAACAAAGTAAACATAAGTATGGTGAGTATGTGAAACGATCATGTATTATCTTCTTTATCCTCTTAATCAGTTTCAGTTCCTTCATAGGTATAGCTTCTCAAGAACTTGACAACTCTCTATTATCAGAGAATGTTGCATTATCAAGTACATCGAATTCACTAGAAGAAAAATCGGAATTAAATTCTGCATCAATATATTCACCATTTTTCATCATTTTTCAGGATTCAGTATTAAACTATACTCCTATAGTTTTAATTCCTAATCCAGATTGGTATGATGATTTAGGTCTTGATTATGATTCAACAACTTATGTCCCAGAAATCAAAATCAATGAAACAATAGTAGATTTAACAGGCTATACTCATCAAGATTTAGTTGCAGTTGGAGTGGATTGGGATGTTTCTTCATATGGTCAACATAGTTTTCACAATCTTACTTATTCTGTTTATGCAGAAAACTTAACCTTACTAGCATCTGATTCTATAACGATTGAAATCGATTTAGCTGATCATCCTACAATTGATTATGTGGACTCAGCGATTGAAATAGGGGTCTATGATGATACTCATATGCTTTTTCCTAACGATGTTAAATATACAATCTACCCAGATGGTTTAGTACTCTATACAATATTCTTAACAGATGAAGTTACAGTTTATGAAGGTTGGATAACAGAAGAGAAGTATGCTGATCTACTTGATTTAATCTGGTCATATAATTTTATTAACTTCAAAACGTACTACTATGGACCCGTAGATAATCTCTTGTTCATTACAAATTATTACACAGCTGTTAAGCTAGGTTCAGAAACCCATTACAAATTCTTTGCAGGACAAACAGCTCCTATCGTTGCAGGAGAATTGTGGGATTTGATTTTCGATGAAGTGAAGAATCTAGACTACACTCCACGTAGAGGAATAAGACTCTTTGGCGTTTCAGGATTCTGGGGTTTGACTTGGCGTTCTTGGTTCTCTATATTAGGAGGTGTGTCTGGTTTTGTTATTCTTGGTTTATTTGCTACTAGATTTTTCAGGAGAAGATAGTAACATAGAACTTGTTTAACTTGTTGTTAAAAGAAATTGTGCAATTTTTTAAAAGTAAAATTTTTCCCAAAGACAAATCTGAAAAACGATTAAATACCCCATCTTATTGTAAAGAGACACATCCAAGAATATATCTTCTTGTTAGGTAGATATTACTTCTTTCAAATATGAATTGCATCTTTCAAAGATGAATTATATGGAATTACAGCATTTGAAAATCCTTTCATATAATACTACCATAAGGTCATTAGTTTTTTCCCAATTTACAGGACTTAATCCTTCCTCAAGAAGCTGAATTAGAGACTGAATCTCTGGATTAACACACTTACAATACAACTCCATATCCCCTCCAAATGCATGAAGAAGGTTTCTTACTCGGCATGTGTACTTTATTAATCCCTCTTTAATTTTTAGTAATTCACAGTATATTTCGCTCATCTGTCTAAGCTTAATCTTAGTTTGTAAGATGGCTGTAAGCTTTTCTTCCTCCTCCATTCTTTGAACTACCCCTTGCATTTATTTTTGACATCCTTTCTGTTCACTTTGACAGAACCGAGTATATTCTCTCGACTTTGGAATATTTATAAAGGTTGTTAAATGAACAATGTTCATTAAAAAGATTTATTTAGTGTGGTAATAGTCACCTCTTATGTCTCAACCTAGAGCTAGGTCCAAGGAAGCAAAAGAGAAACAGATCAAACGTATCATAAATGAAGCAAGAGACTTATTTTATGAAGCTGGATCAAGTGGTTTTAGCATGAGGTCATTAGCTAAACGTCTGGATATGTCTCAAGGAAATATCTATAATTATTGGTCAAGTAAAAGAGACCTTTGGTATGCAATTATGCAACATGATTTCACCCTTTTTGAGAATGATTTGAATGATATTGTTGTCAAACATGAGGGGCTATTCATTGATTTGTTAGGTAAATTAGCCTACTTCTATCTTAATTTCTCTAATACAAATTATAAACAATATCAGATGATGTTTGTGCTTCCTCCTCCTCCTGCTGAAGGTAAATCTGAAAAGGAAGCCGGATTTGAACCACAAACAATAAATCTTCTTTTTAAAATTGTTGAAAAATACTTGGGTGAAAGCAAATTAAAAGGAATCGATTCAAGAAAATTAACTCTCTATCTCTGGTCCATCATGCACGGTGCTGCCTTGGTTTCAAAGACTGTTGTTTTTAGTTCTGATTCAGAATCTATGTTTTATGGCTCTGTTGAAGAATTTTTTGAATTTGTAATTGAACAAACTCGTGCAATCTTGCAACAGTTTTTGTAATCTCTCTTTTCTTATTTTTCATTCCAATAATTGGAATGGTTCTTTAAGCTGTAATTAAGCGAAATATAATTTATAAGTGTGTGAATGGGTGCTGACTTAGAGGTGCTGCAAGGAATACCAAAATTAGTCCGTCCATTTCTAATTTTACAATTAATTGCTCAAAAAATTAAAATGTATAATTGTATTCCAGTACCTCTACTACTCATTTTTATCTTTCATTCCAATTATTAATATGAGCGGTATACTCGTCTAAAATCTAGTATTCGATTAATATTACAAAGTGTTAATAAAGAAGCTTCTGAAGTTTGATTGGTAAAACGTGTCTAACACATAATTCCAGATAGGGAACATAATGAGAGAAATAGAAAAGGAAGAGTTACTAAAACATCTCAAAGAAAAGAGCAATCCTTCAACAAATATTAATTCGGATGTTGTAGACTTTGTTCTGTGGAAATTAAATGAAATTAGACATGAAGTGAGTATTAAACTCAAAGAGAGAGAGGAAAAACGAATTAAGAAAAGTGGAGCATAATTATTCCTACTTGTAAAACTTAAATAAAACTAATTTTCTCGAATTGTATGGTTTCACTTCTTGATTCTATACAATACATTGCTGATAATTTCGGACCTCGAATAGCCGGAAAGGAAGCTGATCACAAAACCATTAGATATATCGAAGAAAGATTCAAAACATATACATCTAATGTGAAAACTGAATCTTTTCCAGTAGTTGGTAGATCTTTACAACATCTAATCATTTTCTTAGTTTGGGGATATTTCATTTCAGTTGTATGTTACTTTATACTTCCACCTCTAGCATTAGGTCTTGCTCTACTTATGTTGATAATTTACTATCTAGCTAGATTTCAAGATAATAACCTGCTTAATTTGTTTGCCAAGAAGGATATTTCTGAAAATATTATAGCTTCATTTAAACCCACAAAAGAGAAAAGGAAGTTGGTTATTTTTTCAGGTCATCACGATTCAGCATTTCATATGCCGTTATTTGAAAAAACACAAGATAAAATTGCACTTATCCAAAATGGAGCTATTCTAGGAATAGTATTTCTTGTTATCCCTGGAATTTGGAAAACAATTTCATTTTTTGAACCTACAGCTGGGATAAGAAGTATTTTTCAATATACAATTGGATCTCTAACAGTTAATTGGTATATACTTCCTGACATAATCTTTATCCTTGCTATACTTGGCCTTATACCTGCTTTCTACTTTTTGATGAATATGGTAACCAATACCCCATTGATAGGAGCTAATGATAATCTATCTTCAATTGCAATACTCTTCGCATTGGGTCAGCATCTGCAAGAAAATCCTCCAGAAAATATAGAAGTACGTTTAATCTCTTTTGGTGGGGAAGAACCTGGTTTGAAAGGAAGCAAATTCTATGTGGATAAAAGAATCGATGATCTGAAAGATGCTATCAACATAAATTATGAAACAGTTGGAAAAGGGACAATGGGAGTCATTGCAAAAGAAAAAGATAACAAAGTATCTCATAGTGATGAACTTATACAATTTATCCAAAAGGTTGCTGAAGAAAATGGATATGAACTTCCTGCCAAGAAAATAAGTTTTGGAAACTCAGATGCTGGAAGCTTCTCAAAACAAGGGATTAAAGCAACAACAATCTATGGATTTGGTAAAGGAGAATTGTTCACTCTCTGGCATTCAACAGAGGATATTGTAGACAATCTCGATGAGATGATACTGAAAGATACAAGGGATCTATCAATTAAGATTATCAAAAAACTTGATGAAGCGGGGAATATAGTGTGAGAAAAATAAAATGGTAGCGCCTGATGGACTTGAACCATCGATCTTCGGGTTTCTCAACAGAGACTTTTTGAGTTTATGAGCCCGACGGGTTTTCCATGCTACCCCAAGGCGCTTTATCTTGACCTTCTGTTTCTTACTCTTCTTTTAAGTCTTTTTTTTCCGTATACTCGTTTATTACGTTCTAATCATAAATTGTTAATCATAAGATTTTTCTACAGATAGATTATAGAGAAACTAACCATGATGTGGGTAGTTGCATTAATTCTAATTGGATTTTCGGTGATTCTATGGTTAGCTTTGATTTTTGTTATGATTAAACAATATCGATTTGCTACGCTAGTAACTGATATGTTACCGTTTTACATCCCACTAACAATTTTCGCATTTGTTTCATATTGTACTGGTTTAATATTGATAATCATCAGTAATCTTGATAGATATCGATCATTTCCTTATGAAGTCATCTACATCTTATTGGGTATTGTTTTCGCAACTTATATGGTATATTCATTTAAGCAATGGCAAGGAAATTATAGAAATGGACTATATGGTCAATTCTTAGATGAACTGAAGAATGAAAAATACTCAGTCAAACTCTTCAGCGAATACAACAATAAAGAACCAAGAATCGATCCAGATAAAATTAATGTATACATTCGTCATGACGTAGATTTATCAGGACCTAGGCTTCTCAAACTGACACAACTTGAGAAAGAAAGAGGGATATTTTCTACACTGTTCTTTAGATTGCACTCTGAGAAATATTCATTTGATAAGACGATACCAATAATCAAGCAACTAGCAACAGAAGGCTTTGAAATTGGCTATCATTATGAAGTTCTTAGTCAAACAAAGGGAAATACCGAAGAAGCCTTAAGTCTGTTTTCCAAAGAACTAAGTGATTTAAGAAAAATCGCTCCTGTTGGTGTAGTAGCCCATCATGGAGATAAGTATGATAATCACAAAATCTGGCCATTAGTAGATAAAGAAGTACTAAATGTTTGGTCCGCATATGATATGAAACGGGATATATATTTAACTGATACTGGTGGAAATTTAATGACCAGATCAAATAAACAACATATATTTGATCTAATAGAAAAAGCTAAGCCAGGAGATAATGTTCAAATCTTGATACATGCAGATTGGTGGTATTAGAAAAACAGGTGATATTGAATGAGTTTGAAACGAATCTTATCCATACTCAAAAGAATGATTACAGATAAGAAATTTAGAAATACAGTACTAAATCGTTTAACTCAAGAAGTGCGACAAGTATCTCAACCAATCAATATTGCAACACAATTATCAGAAGAAGATAAACAATTTCTAAAATCAATGCGAATTGCATTTGTTGGGGGGTGTGAGCTTGAATATATGAAAGAGTTTTTTGAAGCCAACGGAGCAGAATGCTATCTTACATTTGACCATAATGAATCTTCGGATCCCAATTTATCATTAAGTGACTTCAAAGGTGGAGTATATTCTTTTAAACCAGATGTTGTTATAATTAGTGATGTTCAGTTCATAAGGAATGAAATTGGGAGTATACAACACAATGTTTCAACTTTTGAATCACAAGAGGAAAAACTTCAATTTATTAGTAAACGTCTTCTAAATGGAATAAAGAAAGCAAGAACAAAATTAAATGCAAATTACTTTATTATGACTTATCCTCTTGTTATTCGACCAGCTTATGGAAGATTCGATTATAAAAATCTCAATAACAGTTTCAGTTTGAGAGAATTTCTTAATAGATTAGAATCTTCGTTTTATGATTTATCAAAACAAGAGGATGACGTATTTGTTCTTTCTGTCAATGAATCTTTTCTAAAAGCTGGAGCGGGTCTTCAAATACGAGAAAATGACGCTGATGGTGTTTATGAGCATTTTACTCGTGAGGGTGCTGTTACAATCTCTCTTGAACTGCTTAATCATCTCAGAGTTGTAAAAGGACATGGAAGACGAATCAAATGTGTAGTGGTTGATCTTGACAATACTATGTGGGACGGAATTTTACGAGACGATGGAATTGAAGGAATAAATGTATATCATAATAGACTAACAGTACTTGATTTTCTTACAAGACGAGGTATTCTTCTGGCAATCGCCAGTAAAAATGATAGTTCTATCCAATCCCTTGTAGATGATGTTCTTGGCCCAATAGCTGATTCTTTCATTATCAAGAAAATAAACTGGAATGATAAAGCTCAGAATTTGATGGAAATAGCACAAGAGCTGAATATTGGATTAGATTCCTTAGCTTTCTTCGATGATAATCCATATGAGAGAGATCAGATACAACTCTTCTTACCTGATGTTCTTGTCTTACCCGAAACAGAACTTATTCATACACTGAATCGTATAGAATTCGAACCTATTGGTAAGCTAACCAAAGAGAGTGCTAAACGAACACAGATGTATACAGACCAGAAGAAAAGAGAAATCGATGAAACCAAATTTGCTTTAGATAAAGAAGGTTTTCTGCAATCTTGTGATTTAGAATTGTGGATGAGAGAAGCAAAGGATGTTAATCTAGGTAGGGTAACTGAACTTATTCAAAGAACTAATCAGTTAAATGCTACAGCAGTTCGATACTCCAAAGATGAAATTCTGGAATTTCACAAATCTTCAGATTACAAAATCTATGTAGTTAACCTATATGATCGATATGGAGAATATGGTTTAATTGGAGTTACACTTATTCATAAAGAGGAAAGTAAATGGGTAATGGAAGTATTGACATTCTCTTGTAGGGCGATGGGTAAAACAGTGGAACAAACATTCCTCTCATTTTTAATGCAAGAAGCTCAAAAAGAAGAAGCAAGTATTTTGGTTGGAAAATACAAAAAGACTGAAAAGAATGAAGCCATGGAAAGGCTGTTTACTGAAGCTAATTTTAAATCTAAAACTGAAGAAAATGGATTAGTAATCTGGGAATATAATTTCGAGGAAAATGAAATTCCTGATTATCCAAAATGGTTTAAGATACTCAAAAAAGAGAAATAAACTGTTTATACGTCATTCCTATTGTCTGTTTTAAGGAAAAATTCATAACTTTTCATGATGATTTATATTTGAATGTTCAAAGAACCAGATGATTCCATATTCATTCAGAAGGTACGTGTAAGGATATCAGTAATAATCCTATTGTTATCTATTACTGCAGTTATCTATTACGTGCCTTATCGAAATAATGTTCTTATTGGAAATTTGTTTGGTCTGTCTCTCTGGCTATATTTTGGGATTCTAAATGCCTTGCTAGTTATTATTGTTTACATTTTTGTTAAAGGAGATGTTATACTAGATTTTGAAAAACAGGAATTTTCCTTCAAAGAATTCAATCGAAGTAGATCTTGGCAATTTTCAAAACTACTTGGTATCTACCTATTAACATATGAGAATAAATATCTCATTAGAATAAGACCACAACGACTTCTTATCTTGGATATCCGAGTAAACTTTAATCAAGCTTATAAGCTCATGAAGAAATTTGAAGTGTTAGGATATACTTTCACCTCTGTTAGACGTGATCAAATCAAACATCTTAGAAATTCTTTTCCACTTCTCTTATCTAAATCTGAAAGAAAACCTAATGGATTCAATCCTGAAATTCCAATTTGGCATCGAGGAATTACTATGAGAACAAAATTAATTTCAATTACCCTTTCTCCAATGTTGTATATTATTGGTGCTACTCTTATTTTGAAGATACCTCATCTTCTAGAGGGGTTGTCAATATCCAGGGGGTTTGTTTCCATCCTCTATGGATTAACAGCTTTCTTTCTGTTTGATGGAGGATTATACTTCTTATTTGGAATATCTGTTATTGTCCTAATAGCAAAGCGTATTGCTAAAAATTCTAAACATTCACATTCTAGTGACAATATTTAGTAATAGAACTTAAAGAGCAAAGTTAATTTGTGGAGTAATTTTGTCTAATACATGGAAGAATATTTGGGACTATTAATCTCAAGTGCAAGAACCTTGGAACGGAATGCATCAAGTGAGCTATATTATCTATTTAGTGAAATTCTTGAGTATGAAGATGTGAAGGTTTCACCTGTTACTGAAATATCTGGTTTGTCATTAGCGAGGTTGACAAAAGATCCAATACATGCTTTAGAGGAAGCAAAGAGTATCATAGAAAATGACGCATCTGTGTTAAGATATGTTCTAAAGATAGTTCCTATTCAGTATCGTATTTCTACTAGTTTTAATGATTTTGAAGTAGCATCAGAAGCTTTCTCTTCACAGATTAAAACTGATGACACCTGGAAAATAAATCTCCGACGTCGTCATACCACCATACCTAGAAATGAGATTATAACCTCAATTGCCTCTAAAATCACTCATGGGAAGGTATTACTGGATAACCCAGATTATTATCTCATTGTTGAGGTTTTAGGTAAATGGACATATTTAGCGCTATCACCCATCCCTGAAATATCAGTGACAAAATACATCCCAGAAGAATCAGAGGATGATTTCACATTTTGACGGATTATAAGAAAAAATAAAAAAGAAGAAAGTTAGAACTTTCTTTTTACTTAGAGGTCTCTGGCTTTTCTAAAGGTCTCTTGCGGAAACAGTTTTTCTTCCATTTGCTTTAGCTCTACCAGCTGCAAGTTTAACCATCTTTGCAAGCTTTTCATCTAATGCTTTAAGAAGATCTCCACCAACCTTGTAATCACCAAGTTCCTTGATATAGTCTCGAACTTTTGATTGTACGATCATCATTTAGATTGCACTTCTGTCGGTTTTGAACCTACTCTGTGAGTAAGTACGTTAACAACTTGCTGTTGTCTATTAAAAACCTTTTCGGTTAAGTATAGAAATTCCGTTATTACACAACGTCTAACAGCAAAATACGTTAAAAATTAATTTTTTATGAGAGGAAATAGAAGGAAATTTCACGAAATGAGTAATTTTCTCTCTAAATGCAATCTGTTAAAGTTTCTGACGAAATTATGTTACTCAATTGTGAGTATTAAAAAAATAGCTAAAAATGAGAGAAAAAATAAGGAAAAATAGTCGATTAAAGGTCGATTTTTTACAGATTTTCTTTGAGGAGATTACCGAGTTTTCTAACACCTACATCAATCAAATCTTTAGAAACAAAAGAGTATCCAATTCTCATACCTCCTTTGATAACTTTAAGAGGTTCGATTTGTCTTCCTTCAGGATCATATGAGTGTCCTTCAGGTGGATAAAATGCTCTACCTGGTACAACAAGAACTTCGTTAGGAAGTAAGATATTTTGATTGAATTTATTTACATCAAAAGTAAATGCCTTTTCTCCTTTAGGTTGCCACCAAATAAAGAATCCACCTGTTGGATTTGTAAAATCTCCTTCTGGAAATGTGTCCAGTAAAGCTTGATATGCAACATCCTTTTGTTCTTTGTATTTCTGGATGATTGGTGGAAGATGCTCTTCTATGTATTTGTCATAGTAAATCTCAGCGACTCTTTGTGTCAATGTAGGGGTACATAAATCAAGATAACCTTTAGCTTTTTCTGCCTCAGTATGAAGGAACTCTGGCATTAAGGTATAACCAATTCTTAATGGAGCAGCTTCTTTAGATGAGGTTGATGTGTAAATAACTCTCGAATTATCTTTGTCTAATGTTTTCATAGTGGGTCTTTTTTGCTCAAACTGCATCTCTTTGTATGCAGCATCACATATGACTATAACATCATGTTGTTCTGCAATGTTGAATAATTCCTCTCTTCGTTTTACAGAAAGAGTTGTCCCTTTTGGATTATCACTGTCTTCTACAACGTAGAGAATTTTAACCTTCTTCCCAAATTCTTTTTCAGCTTTAATTATTGTATCTTCAACATATTCGGGAATTAATCCTTCAGAATCTGTTGGAGCTGTAACAACGTGTCCTCCAACTTTAACAACTGTAGTAACAAATCCTAGGTATGCAGGTGAAGGAGTAACAACTATGTCTCCTGGATTTATCAAAATATCCAATGCTAAGTAGACTGCTTGTTGAGATCCAGTTGATATTAGAATCTGTTCCCAATCTTGAGCTCCACTAATTGTAGTAATCTTGTCTTTTTTTACCAATCTTTCAGCAAGTACTTTTCTAAGTCCTGGCCATCCTGCTGTTTGTCCATATTGAAATTCATTGATAACATTTTGAGGATCTGAATCGTAATACTCAGCTAATTCTCTTAATATTTCAGGGAAAACTTTGGTTGGTAGATTACCTGGTAAACCCCCTGCAAGATAATATTTTGTTTTGCTTTTCAGAAGCCTTCGAATTTCACTCTCTGGAATTTGTTGTGTCCACTCAGCTAATATACTTCTCATTGGATCCATTTTGTTTTCTCCGTTTAATACCTACCTCAGAACTGTATCTGAGAAAAATAGTCTAACTAAAAAGATTTCCTTTTGCACTATTAGATATTTTTCCGCTAGATTTTTGAAGTAGGAAAAGCATGAGAATTTATGGAAAAAGTTGGTGTGGCAATAATAGGTGCTGGTCCTGCTGGATTGCAAGCAGCAATTACACTTGCTCATTTAGGACATACGCCAATTGTTTTTGAAGAGCATTCTATTATAGGTCAACCAGTCCAATGTGGTGAAGGATTGAGCATCTTTGCTTTCGAGGATTTTTCACTTCCTACAGATAATAAAGAATTATGTGTAAAAGAATTCCAAAGATGTCAAATCCATTTGTCTGATCAGCATATGGTTTATGGAGATGTCAATGCATTTAGTATTAACAGAGTTGTTTTTGATCAAATGCTAGCGAATAGAGCATCTGAATTAGGAGCTAAAATTCTCATATCGAATAAAGTCAAGGCAATTTCGAAAAAGCAAGACGGTTATGATATTCAACTAGAAGGTGAAACTAAACCTAGCTATCAGAGCAAGTACCTAATCATAGCAGAAGGATATAAAGCAAAATTATCAAGTGAACTTTCTTTTCCTAAGCCAGAACCCATGATAAAAGGTTTAGAGTACAAAATTGAAGGTGTGTGGAGTGACGATTTAGAGTTTCATTTCAATGCTGAAAAATACCCTTTTGGATATTGCTGGATCTTCCCTAGAAAGGATGATACTAATGTTGGTATTGTTACAACTGCAAAAGATAGGAAAAAACGATTAGAATTATTTCTTAAGGAACGAGGAATTAAGGGTGTTGTAAAAAAGAAAATAGGTGGTCAGATACCTATGAATGGACCATTGAGGAAAATCAATGATGATAATATTTTCTTAGTTGGTGATGTTGCAGGAATGGTTAATCCCATCTTCTATGGAGGTATAAGGTTAGCTATGACAAGTGGTAGAGTAGCTGGAGAAATTATAGGAAAATTGCTATCCGAAAATGAAAACAACAGACCCTCTAATTCTAATCTTTATATTAAGAGTCTAGATAAATTTCCCTTTATGAGAAAGGTAAATCTCAAATGTCATAACTTCTTCTATACACGGTCTAATGATTTTCTAGAGAAACTTGCTTCTGTTTTAGATGGCAAATACATTAACCGCATCAAAAAATGGGATAAAGTTAGAGTTCTAGTTTCTTTACTAAAACACCCTTCTTTGTTGAAATCACCTAGAGGTCTCTATCAACTCTATAGAGGATTTAAAATAGCAAGAGATTGGGGATTTTGAAGTAACACCAATCATAATAGTTAAATGCATACGGTGAAAAAAAGAACTGACTTAAAATGATTATTCCTGTAAGATGTTTTACTTGTGGATCTCTTATTGCAGACAAATGGGATGATTTTACAAAGAAAGTTTCTGATGGTGAAAAGCCAAGCAAAGTTCTTGATGAACTCAATGTAAAAAGATGGTGTTGTAGAAGGATGCTTATCTCTCACGTTGATTTGATAGAAGAATTTCTGCCTTTTACTTAACAGGGATTGTGTTTTCTACCTACTTAAAGAACAGAAAGTTTTTAATCAAACCCTTTGAGGTCTTATTGCTCACAATGTGAGAAAAATATATTCAAACCCAATAGTATTGAGGATTAAATATGTCAGATGAATTAAATGAAGAAATTAAGGATGAAATGCTTTTAATCCCCCGTGATTCCTACCTGGTTTCTGGAATTCACATAGGAACAAGTGTATGCACCAAATTCATGGAACGATTCAAGTATAGAGTTCGTAATGATGGGATTTATGTTCTTGATGTTAATACAACAGATGAACGAATCCGCTTAGCAGCTAAATTTATCAGCCGTTATGAACCTTCAAAAGTTGCTGTGTTTGCTACTCGACAATATGCATCAGTTCCAAGTACAAAAATGGCTAGAATAGCAGGTTTCAAGGTAATTCCTGGAAGATTCATTCCTGGTACTTTAACAAATCCTTCATACGAGGGTTATATTGAACCAGAAATCGTTATTCTCACAGATCCCAGAGCAGATAAGCAAGCTCTCACTGAAGCGAGCTCCCGAGGAGTTCCAGTAATAGCTTTATGTGATACTGACAATACTACTAGTTTTGTAGATCTGATTATACCAGTTAATAACAAAGGTAGAAAATCTCTTGCTCAAATCTACTATCTTCTCACAAGAGAAATCCTAAGAGCTAGAGGAGAAATAGGAGATACAGAAGATTTAGAAGCTACAATTGAAGATTTTTCATTCAAGTTATTGAAGGATTAGTTCTTCAATACTCTTTTGAAAAAGATTTTATTCTATTGATTTATATTTGATTTATGGATAATGAAGAAGTAACTTTTTCTGCACCTGGAAAAGTTATCCTCTTTGGTGAACATGCAGTAGTTTATGGTCATCCAGCTATTGTTATGGCTATAAATCAAAGAGCCAGATGTACTGTATCAGGATCTCATGACCAACAAGTTACTTTAGCATTACCAGATATTTATCCTGAACATTTGTTCATTTTTGATGAAGCATCACAAACTTATACTGTAGAAGATCAAGAATTTAATTTAGCTGAACTAGATTCCTTTAACTACATCACAAAAACCATCCTCCAGAAAGTAAAGAAAAGGAAATCACCTCACATCTCTATAGATTCAGAGTTTCCTTCATCTGTTGGATTGGGATCAAGTGCAGCAGTATCTGTTGCAACTTCAGCCAGTCTTTCTTCTTACTTGGATCTTAGCTTAGGTTTGAAAGAGATAAATGAGATATCTTTCGAAGCTGAGAAGATTTCACATGGTAATCCCTCAGGAATAGATAATTCGATAGCAACCTTTGGAGGGATTCAATATTACAAACAAAAAAATTTTGATAAAGTCAAAGCGGCAGATGTCCCCTTGTATGTGGTGGTTGTAAATAGTAACATTGTAAGATCTACAAAAGAATATGTTGAGAATGTAGCAAAACTTGTGAAAAGCAAACCTTCGAAATTCAACATAATTCTACAGCAAATCGGTGATTTAACTGAAAAAGCTAGACTGTATATAGAAAAGGGAGAAATATCAGAATTAGGTGCTTTAATG
>JAEOTK010000193.1 GCA_016839875.1 Candidatus Heimdallarchaeota archaeon | reverse complement strand
TCATTTTCTAGAGTCTTATCAAAAAATACTTGCATTGGATACTCTCCTTTCTTTCAATAATAAACCTCTATTTTAAACATTTCTGGGAGAGAGAAATGAAAGTATTAAAAGTGATGTTCTAGAACTCTACACAACCGTATTTTGTTGAATAAATTTATATACTTAATTCTATAAATAGTGATATTTGACTACATTGGATAGGAAAGTCTGATAGGAAAGGGGCTTAAATGTCACAAGAAGAAAAAACTGAAAAAAACATCGAAGAGGAAAAAGAAGATATTCAATCTCAATCGAGTATTATAGTAAATGTGTTATCAGAATACGATGAACTGAATGAGGGAGATATCAAAAATGCTTCACAGGTTTTAGATTTTGTACAGTATCTTTTAGATGATGATAACAATCTCACTAAAACATTCAATCTAAGTAAAGAAGCAAAGGATAAGCTAACAGATCGTATTATAGAAGTCTTTGAAAGTTCAGAATTAGAGGAGGAAGATCTACTTGATTGAAAGCATACGAATGAAGAACTTCAGAAGATTTAAAGATGAAACTGTATACTTCAAACCAACTCTGAATCTTATTGAAGGGGTTAACAATGCTGGAAAAAGCACAATTCTCTATGCAGTGGAATATAGTTTCTTTGGTTTAGTAAAGGGATTTAAAAGAAAAGCTGATATTACAAACTACAATGAAAACGATGCAGGTGTTGAACTTCGCTTCTCAAGTTTGGACGGAGAAAAATATAGACTGATGAGATTTCACAAACTTGGCAGAGGATTAAAAGTCTTAGACAGCCATTTTACGTTGAAGAAAATTGTAGAGAGTGATGATGAGATTATAGAAGAATACGTAATGTCGAGTGATTTTAATGACACTGAAGAGGATTTAGCACTAAAAATTAGAGAGCTTACAGGTCTATCCAGAAGATTATTTGATATTACAATAGGAGCTAGACAAGGGGAACTTCCTGATATCATAAAAGGTTCTGATTCTCTAGATATTGTTCTAGGAGTAACAGCTGCTGATATTCTTACACGTACATTTAGAGAACGAAAAAGATTAATGATGAGTTCTGTTTCGCAAAAGCCAACATTTGAAGCATTGTTAGAGCGGTTAAAAAACGAAAAGGAAAATATTGACAAAGAAAAAACTAATGCAGAGAAGGAACTTAAAAACCTACTAAGTGAGAAGAAGAAACTTGAAAAAGATGCAAATGAAATCTCTAAGATTAGTTCTATAATAGAGAATATTTCTAAAGCTCAAGAGAGCATGAGGAATGAAGAAGATCAAATCAAAGTATCACGAACTATACAAAAGGAAATTGAAAACGAGTTAAAAGGAAAAGGCTACAAAGATACCTTAGAACCCTGGAAATCAGCTATTTTGAAATCCAAGAAACTGTTAGAGAAGAATCAAAAAGATAGAGAGAAGAATAGAACCTTAAGTGAAAAAACTAATTCTGAAATCGCAGATACTAGACAGAAACTAGGACAATATGAAGGACAAATCTTGGGTTCTCTCGAAACATTGAAAATCACACGTGAAGAGTTGAACGAACAAATTAAAAATTTAAAAACAAAAACTGTAATCAATAATGAGCTTTCAAAAATCAAACTAAAAATTGATGGATCAGAAAATGAATATAAAGAACTTCTTTTTGCAAAAGGAGATTTAGAAGGAAGTCTCTCAAGAAGGAAGGATAGTTCGCAGAAACAGGTTTGTGATTCTTGTGGAGCAGAAATTGATGCTAAAAGAGTAAAAGTTGAGATTGAAGGCTTAACTAAAAAGTTAGCAACAATCACTACAAAAGAGAAGAAACTTAATGAAATGATATGTAATAATTCAGATAAAATTACACAATTAGAAAATCAGCTGATATTAGCAGATGCAGCAGATATTGTTAAGAATATCAATAAAACTGAGGAAAAACTTGTATCTTCTGAGGAGAAACTAAAAACTACAAATGAACTGCTTGATAAGCTTATAACCCAAGAATCTGAGGTTCAAAGAGAAATTGATTCTAAAGAGAGGGAAATGAACGAACTTGAAGCTTTATTAGAGAGAGCTAAGAAACTAAAAGCAGATATCGGAACTATTGAGAAGAATGTCGAGAAAACAATTTTGGAAATAGACAAAAACTTCAAAGCATTCAAAAAACAAATTGATCTAACAAAAGAAAAATCCAATTTATCAAAGAAGATTGCAGAGATATTAGATACCATCGATATAGCTGAAAAGGAACAACTATCCAAACACACACAATCCTTTAAGGATATAATTTTTGAGAGACAAACCGAAGTTAGGGTTTTATTAGACAATATGATTCAACAAGAACGAGAAAAATCCGCAAGAGCAGAGGAGTTACAAAAACGAACGATGACTGTAGACGCCGATATAAGTAGTACAGAATCAGAACTAAAAGCAATAGAAGTTAAAGAACGTTATGCAAACAGGTATGATACTCTTTCTACTGCATTTAAGGAAGTTCAATCAAAGATAAGAGAAAATGCATCTAAAAGCCTTTCAGAAGATTCTTTCAAGTTATTGAATAATATTGCAAAGGATAGTGAGATTAAGGATCTATCAATTAGCTCTGATGATTATTCAATGCATGTTTTAGTTGAAGGTTGGGATAGAGAAGTTCCAGCTTCTGTATTTCAAGGAGGAGGAATGCAACTTATGTTGGGGCTATCTTATAGATTCGCAATAGGAAATTTCGTTCAAGGTTTACCATTTTTGTTTGCTGATGAACCTACTTATGGAGCTGATTTAGAGAACAGAAGAAAAATACTTACTAGTTTCAAAAATCTGAAAATTAGTCCTCAAACATTTCTTGTAACTCATCAATCAGATTCTTTAGACTATGAACCACCAAATAGAGTGATGGTTATTCAAGATGGTAGCTACAGCAAAGTAGATCCAGCAGAAAGCAAGGGAGTTAAAGAAGAGGTGAATACATGACAATAGAGATTACCGTACAAGATCTTCTAAACCTGAAGAAAAAAATCAGTGAAACAACATCATCAAAACAAAAAAGACTTAAAACAAATAATTTGATACAACACATTTCTGATACGTTTAAATCTGAAATCAAAGAATTGAAGAGTTTTTACTCCAATCAACAGAGATTAAATTCAATTATCATGGAAGCACTTGATCATATTAATACTAAAGATGATGTAAAGAAAGCAAAAAGAGAATATTTTGCAGGGCTTGTAAAAGTTTTAGCACTAACAATAAAACATAATCCAAGCGATAACAAATATTTCATAACAGATTTTCTTGCAAGTAAAGAGAGATGGACTCCTTTAAGAAAAATCGTTATCGCAGCAAGAATACAACAACTGAAGAATGCTAAAGTTGTTAGAAAGAAAGGACGATATGATTTATCAGAAGTCACTGCAACTTTATATGGTAAAACCATCTTTGAATCTCTAAATTATAAAGGGAGATATGTTTTGAAAAAAGAAGAGTATGAAATTTTCAAAACCAAAGCTAAAGAGATGGGTTTTGAATTACCAGAAGAAATTGAACCTACCACAGCTGAATTATATTTTGATTGAGGAGTGAAAAAATGTCACAGAAGAAAGAAAAAGAAGAAAAATCAGATTTTGCAGAGCTTTTAGAATCTTGTAGAATTGAAGATATTAGAGAGGATATAAACATAATTTTAGAAGGACAGTATAAAGAAGCATATGATGCAATGCTAGATGCTCATGCTGCAGGCCTTTATGTTGGACTTGTTGGTCCTGTGGGATGTGGAAAAACAGCTTTATGCAGGAAATTTGCTTATGATCTTGGAAGGGAATTTTATTGGGTAACTTTCTCTGATTTAGTAAGACCAGCGACTCTAATTGGTAGCTTTGATCCTACACTTGTATTTAAACTAGGGTTCTCTGCAGAATCCTATATACCAGGACCATTTACTCTTGCAGCACTTCAAGGTGGAATTTTCCTTGCTAACGAAATTAACCGTGGAGATGAGTATGTTCTTAATTCCATGCTTGATGCAATGGAAGAAGGAAAATTGTATATTCCACAATTAAGAAGCTGGATTCAAGTTGACAAAGAATTCTATGTTATAGGAGCTATGAATCCTGAAGAATTGCGAGGAACACGTAAGCTTCCGGAAGCGATCAAAGATAGAATCAAAGTCTGGATTCATCTCAGCTATCCACCAAGATCCATAGAAAAGAAGATAATTGAAACTAATTGTCCTGAATATACTATCCCACCTATTGCTTATGAGAAAATCCTTGAACTTCTAGAACGTTTCAGAGGAGATAATGCAATTGAATCACCTCCAAGCTTACGAACAAGTATAGGTATAGCGAGAATGTCAGCAGAGAGAGCAAAACGAAAGAAAGTAAAAATAGACAATGCGGTTATATCTGAAGTTGCTCAGATTATTTTACCAGATTCTTGTCAATTCAAACCTGGAAAAACACCAGATACTGTTGTTAAGAGGATTGTAAGGGAAATATTGGGAGGAACTTAATGAGTACAGATATTTGGGGTTTAGGAGGAGCTTGGAATCCTATTTCTTTTTCAGTAGAATTTATTGCTAGAATGAGAAAAGAGAAAAAAACTCTGATAAATGGTCCTCCAAGTTCTCGACAAGCTTTAGCTATCCCAAAACTTCTAACTGCTCGATTTATGCGAAAACACACCTTAATTCCAGAAGATTATATACAATCAGCTGTTCTAACTACACCAATAGAAGATCAAGAAATTGCACGAGAAATAGCATATAGAATTTTATTCCCAAAGAGTAGGAAAGAGAAGAAAAAGAAAACCGAAGATAAAGAAACAGACATCCAACCAAAAGCGAGTCCTGTAGCTCAAAGTATAATGAACGAGATGTCATTATTGGATGAAATTGATATTGACAATCTTATTTCTGATGACGAAATTGATGATATGCTTGAACAAGAACTTGATACTTTGGAAAGACTTTTCGATTTCTTGGATCATTTAGAGAATGCAGATAATTCTATTACAGAAGCTTTGAAAGGACTAACAGACAATAGAGGGGGAGAGGAGATAATACTTCAACAAGGTATAGAGAACGAACAACAATTAATGGAATTTCTTAAAGATGAAGTTATGCAACAGGTTAACTCTCTCTCAGCTGCTGATCTAATTAATGCCACTGAAGTAGGATGGGGAGAAGAATTGTTGCAAAACACTAAAACTCCTTGGGAAGAATTACTTCTTCAGCATGAATTGAATAAAGAAGAATTTCAAAAAAATTTAGAAAACCTAATCCAAGACCAAGATTTATCGACAGGAGCTAAAACACTTTCTTATCTTGAAGAAACTAAATACTCTAGAGATGAAATAAAATCCCAAATAGAAAAACTAGTAGAGAAAGCTGATGAGATATGGGAATTAGCTGAATTGAGCAATATTCTTGATGAAATTCCTGAGTTTAATAAAAACGAAGTTATGGAAAACAGTTTAGCTGATTTAGGTAGATCTTTTAGAACCTGTAATGATCTTGATGCTAAATTTGAAACAAACATGAGAAATGAAATGTTTGATACATATAAGGAACAACTAGAAAAAAGTAAACAAAAACCATCTCTTGAAGATTTAGCTATGAGTGCAACTGATTGCCAAGATTGGAGGGATATGCTAGATGATTCAATGTCAGATGAAATAGAGAAAAGTCTCAAATCCAAGAATCCTTCTGAAGAATTATCAAAACTAGCGAAAAAACTTGATGATTTTCAGACAGATTTAGAAAAATTAACACCTCCACATAATCATTGTAGCAAGGATTTTGAAAATTATGCCTCAGAAATAGCAAAAGAAGCACTTAATCAGATTAAGGAAAAAGATGAATTTCTCGATAAGCTTAGTGACTTTCTAGATATGGAAATAAGTTTAGATAAAAATGAAATCTTACCACTAGGTCACAAAAAGAACATTCCGCCTGAAGAAATATTAGAGGTCTTTGGTGGAAGCTTTGAGATACTAAAAACTTACATGGAAACAAACATAGGAGATTTCTTTAGATATTCACATATGATGGAAAAACTTGGAATGGGACAAACTTCCTTAAGTATGTCGAAAGGTTTCTCAAAGGCAGCAAAGAAATATCCAGGAAACTTACAACAAGATTTTGGAGAGCTGGTTCAAACTGCGTTGAAAGCTGATAATCAAGAAGCTCTTGGAGCTCTTGGTCATGCTAATATGCAAATGTCAGTTGACATTGCACAAGGAATCGGAGGAAATGAAGCTTCAGAAGCAGTTATAGATTCCATGACGCGAGGATCAGGAGAAAATCTTTTACTGCAATGGTTCTACCATAGACATAGACTACCAGAACATGTAAAGAGAAGAGTCCGAGACTTAGCTAAAAAAGCACTTATTGAAGTTGCAATGAATTGGCCTACAGGCAAACTAGGAAGTGGAGATAGAGGATTGGTTCCAAGTCTTGAAATGAGACCTTATAGAGATGGAGATGAACTTGATCAGATTGATATTGATAGTACAATTGAAGGTGTTCTTCTTGGTGGAAAATCACCTGAGATGATTACATTGGATGATTTAATGGTTTGGGATACATCAAGAGGACGAGTTGCTGCTTGCTTCTTACTCGATATTAGTGGTTCTATGGGTAGTCAAAAATTAGCTATGTGTGCAATATCAGTTGTAATGATGGTTGGTAAACTTAAACCTGAAGAAATAGCTGTCGCTTTCTTTGAATCAAACACTCATAAAATTAAGGAATTTGATGAGCAAGTAGAGCTTGATGAAGTTGCTGATGAACTTCTTGGATTAACTGCTAGAGGAGGAACTGTTTTAGAAGGAGCACTCAGATGGGGAGCAGATCAACTTGAAGGTTGTACTGAAGCAGAAGAGAAACTGATGATGGTTTTCACAGATGCATGTGTAGAACAATTTTCACATTTTGAGAAACAACTTGAGAGATATATTCACCAACAAGTTAGATTCATTATGGGATTAAATAAAGGAAGGAGCTGTACACGTCAAGCAGATGAAATTGCTGAAGCTGTTGATGGGGAGATAATAGTTTTGAAATCTGTTCATGAAATTCCCAAGATTCTAGCAGATATTCTAAGTGAAATCAAGTAAGTATTCAAATTAACCAATTTTGAAATTTTTGTCGGGATTAGAATTAGTGGAAAAAAAATTTAACCAAAACGATAATTTTATAGTATGTTTTATAAAGGGATATCAACGAATTTAGTTAGGGAAAAATAAATTGAAAAGTTTTAAAGAGATTAGACGTTACCTAAATATGGTTGAGGGAGAAAATATTCTTCGAAGATATTTTGTAATGAATGGCTTCGATGGCTCGTTGACAGCTTTTGGTAT
>JAEOTK010000192.1 GCA_016839875.1 Candidatus Heimdallarchaeota archaeon | reverse complement strand
GTCCATTCATCTCAAAATATATGGAAAAGGGGATAATAGATCACGATCCTTTTGTCTCTATTGAAGAAGAAGGTGTGGGAAGATTGATGAAGATGTGTGTAGATGAAGGAAGAGAAGCACAACCTGGACTAGAATGTGGTCTATGTGGTGAACATGGGGGGGATCCAAGATCCATAGATTTCTGCTATCGTATAGGTCTAGACTATGTTTCTTGTTCTCCCTACCGCGTGCCAATAGCTCGTCTTTCTGCAGCTCATGCTACACTAAAGAATAGGTGAGGGTAATCCCCTCTTCTTTATTTTTATATCAATTCTGATTCTAATGTCTTTCTTGCTTCATTGCTTTTTATGTTAAATTCTGGATGTTTTTGCAGTAGTTCTATTCTCCATTCACTTTTTGTAATCGAATTAGTAAATTTGTGCAAGAAGAATTTTTTTGATTCTTCGTAATATTTAGCTTGTTCCATAAATCCAAAGAATACTTCCTTATTATCCTTCTTAGCTGATATGTTAATAAACGGTTTTTTATGATGAAAACGGATTTTACATTCTATGTTCTTTTCTCTCAACAATTTTACCAATTTCTGGTTTTCTTCTAAACTAAAAGCTTGAGAACTAAGGGAAATATCTGATCCTGACATATATCCGTCATCCACATACCAGTGAAGAAGAATGTTTGGTGTTATTTCTGTAATAAGAGGTAATATCTTTATGTTTTTGTTGTATTTTCTTATATACCAATTCTTCCACAATTCAAACATCTGAATTGATGAAGAAGTATCAAAACCACATGTCCATTTAGAACTGGGATAGTTTAACGGTTTTACATATGTTGTCAAGTCTATGTATTTAGTGAAGATATCCTTAAGGAATTTTACCCATTCTAATTCAAAAATTGACTTATGAATTCTAAAATTTGCAGTATTTGTTCTTTTGATTAGATCTACTGCATAATTCCAAAACAGTATTTCAGTTTTATTTAGCTGTTGTCTATTTTTTGCTTTCTCTCTAATCATTTCAATTTTATCTAGGGTTAAGCGATATTGCTGTATAGTAGGATTATTTCTGTGTTCCTTGCTTTTGCTTTGTAATCTTATTTGAGCATCTCCTAACAGAGAACCTACAATTATCTCTTCTAACTGTTTGGGAACAGGTTTGTAGAATCTACCATTTAGATGCTGAGTGAATTTGGTCCAAATAGATCCTGGATAAGGGACTTCAATTCCAAGTGATGTAATTTCTTTCTTAAATGTCCTTGGATCACTTTTTATTTCGCGTCCTATAGCTTTCAATCCCTTTAATTCCCCAATGTATGATTTAACCAAATCTAGTTGATTTGAGCTTATTCTCTCAGTTCCGCTTATATTTTCCGTTTGAGAAATTTGGCTCTCATCTATGTCTGACTCTATAGAATCTTGTTTTATGTTCACCTTGCTATTATCGGAGAAAGATTCTAATCCCCTGTAGCTTTGTTGTGAATCAATTCCAAGACTCACATTTCTTCTATCTATCTTATCACCTTCTCTTTTCATTTTTCCTGATAGTAAGAGTGGAAAGAATTTGAAAACAAAGAGTAAACACCCCATAATAAGGCAAATTAGAAAAAGCGAGTAAAACACTTCATAAGGCAATTTAAAGGAAGAAATCAATGTGTTAGCAGGAACTTCATCTAAGACCAACATAAAGTTTCTAGGAAAGTAATCATACATCGCTGTAAGAAATAACATTACAGAGATTCTCTGAGCAGCGGTAAAAATGCATAGAAGTGGAAATGTTACAATGAAAAATACAGAAGACCTCTTTTTCTTAGAAATCTTATCAATATCTGGTTCGATGCCAGTAACCATACTCCTGAAACAATAATTCAAAAAACCAATTTTCTTTGATCCCCCAAGATTTTTGGATTTTCTTGAAAAACCAATTATAGAAAGAATGAAGTGATAAATGAATTTTAATACAGCACCAGCAAGCAACCCCAGAGTAATTGAGTCAAAATACTTGAGAAACTCAGATAAAGTAAAATTAGTTACTTGAGGATAATAGAAAAAAGGATTAAAAGAATAATAAAGAAGAAGCACTGAGGAAGCTATCATCATTATCAACCATTTTGATTTTCTTTCTTCATCAGTAGAGGTCATATGCTCTGCAGAAAATAATCCTGTTTTTCTTCTAAATGTGAAAAGAGAGAGAATGATGTTTAGTAGAAGAATTCCAACAAAAATTGCTAAAAATGTGAAAAGATCCTTTGAATTAAATGTAGTTCCATAATAGTCGATGAAAACTGTGAAAGATTTGATGAATGAGTGATCGTAGAAGGAAATAGTAACATTATGATTTCCTACTTCATTGGGAGTTCTAATAACCAGTATCTTTAAGTCAGAAAAAATACTTTCATCCTGAATTGTGCAATCAGGGGTTATCTCAACATTATTGAACCATACATGAAAACCAATAGGTAAATGTATTCCTTCGAAGTAAACAAAAACTTCATGATACTCTTGATAAAACTCAAACTTCTGAATCACAATGTCCTCTGCAGAGCTTTTAACAGTCTTTGTTGAAGTAAAGAATAGCACTAAAATAATCAATAACGCATATCTTTTCTTCATTTGTATTCTAGTAAGATGAAAATATAAATACACAGCATTTTGAAATGAAATTATGAAGTAAGTCCCCTTTTCTCGAGTTTATAAGTTATTTGTCTTATTATCTAATCGAGATAGAATGAATAAGAAACAGATTGTTGTTGTAGGCATTTGTATTATTCTTGGGGTAGGGATTTGGTTTCCTTTACAACATATTTACAAAAGAGAAGAACTAGATTCCTTTTCTATCTATATCTCTCAAAATGAGGATTTTATTACACTGGGTTTGGCTGGGGAAGGAACAGAATCCAATCCCTTTATTCTTGAAGACCTTTCTATCTCTGATTCAATATCTGGAATAAGAATTACTAATGTCACTAAGCATTGTATAATAAGAAATTGTGATATTATGGTAGAAGGAATAGGAATACAAATTCTAGGTGTTACAGATGGAGGAGTTACAATCACCAATAATAGAATCCGTAAAGGAATGGATGGGATTGTATTACAAGATACAGAAGATGTAGTAGTTCAAAATAACTTTCTTGAGAACAATGAAGATATGGGTGTAAAATTAGTTACAAGTAATCAAAACATTATTCGCAATAACACCTGCACCAGAAGCCAATATGGAATATTTCTAATTGAATCAAGTAATAACACGATTTATGATAATATAATTAAGGAAAATGAAAAATATGGTATCAGTATAAACAATGGAATTCTGTTTTATTCAGAAACTAATTTGATTTATGAGAATCATTTTCTCTCTAATTATAATGGCACTAGTTGGAAGTCTCAAGCATTCGATGAAGGAAAAAGCAACAAATGGTATAATCCATCTACACTGAAAGGTAATTATTGGTCAAACCTAGATTCTGATGAATACGAAGTGGATGGTTATGCAGATGCTACAGATCCTTATCCGTTAAAAGAAGAAATAAGGAAGGTATCTAGTGAAAGAACACTTATCTTAGTTGCTTTTTTCGTTATGCTTGCATTTATTAAACTAAAACGGTTGAGAACCAAGAATAATTAAGAATGATTTTTGTTGTTTTTATATTCAAGGCTCTCTAGATTATTGAGATGAGTGACTATTCCAAATACAAGTTAGGAGAAGTTGATTTAGAAACGGAGAAAGCTTATCTAGCTAAAATAGAGAATTTCACAGATGCAGAAATATGGGTTCCTAAATCTGTTGTCGGTTCTGATAGAAGAATTAAGAAATGGTTCATCAAACAGAAAGAAAAGGAACTGAAAGATTTTATGAGAAAAAAAGACCAATCAGCTTTGGATAGTTTCTTCTAATTGTAATTTCATTTGCCATTAGAATCCAATAAATAAAACAATCAAATTGTTTTTTGTATGAGTAAGGCTAGTGAAAAAAATCATTGAGGTAAGAAAAAGTTGCTTAAAGTCTCACAGAATTCATTTTAAGCCTGTTTATCGAAAAAATACTCACTAAAGATTTAAATAATTTTGTGCTTATTATCAGTAATTTGTCTAAAAATGTGAGAAAAATGAAAATTAAATTCATCAAGAAATGGTTCTATTCTATTGTATGTATATCGCTAATTGTGATGAGTACTTCCACTATATTTGTAAATACGGCAAGTAACGAATCACAAGATTTCGAGCGATTTGGAGATAACCCTAATTATCGAGATTACTACTTCCCTCAGGATTATGATTATGAACACTATTTCCCTCCAGAGTTTGATTATGAAGATTATTTCCCTCCAGAGTTTGATTATGAAGACTATTTCCCTCCAGAGTTTGATTATGAAGACTATTACTTCCCTCCAGAGTTTGATTATGAAGACTATTTCCCTCCAGAGTTTGATTATGAAGACTATTTCCCTCCAGAGTTTGATTATGAAGACTATTTCCCTCCAGAGATTGATTATGAAGACTATTTCCCTCCAGAGTTTGACATGTATAATGGTGATTTAGAATCTGAAATAGATAATCATATGGATTCATTGGAGGGATCTGAGATTCCGGAAACAGATGGGTTGAGTCTTCCCTCTTCTGAAGAAAGTCTTCCATTACCTTCTTCAATGCAAAGTATTGATTTTCCAATAACGATTACTTATGATAAAAATTTCACAGATTATGGTTTTCCAGGATCAGGAACAAAAGAAGATCCATATATCATTGAAAACTATGAGATAACTACAGAGGAATACAGTGCCATTTACATTTATAGAACTACAAAGCATTTTATCGTTCGAAATTGCACTGTAGATGCTCAGGAAATAGGTATATATATACGATTTGTTGCTTTAGGAACAGCTACTGTTCTTAACAATACCTGTACAAACAACAAATATGGAATCGCCGTATGGTACGCCTCTGAAGTTTCTGTAGAAGATAATGTATGTACAGAAAACGAGTATGGAATCCAACTTTTGTCCTCACGCAATTCTACTGTATTAGATAACTTGTGCGAGAATAATAATATGCACGGAATTTCAATAAGATACTCTCTTGAAACATCAGTAAGAAATAATACCTGTCTAAATACACCTTCAGGAATTTATGTAGATTACTCTAATTCTATATATCTAATAGACAACACTTGTATGTTCAATTCAATAGCCATCCACTTGTATTCAAATGAAGGTTCGAAACTGGAAGAGAACACTTGTACAAATAATGGATATATGGGCATTTATTCTCGCGGTTCTACGGGTTCTTCGATAATAGATAATACTTGTTCGAACAATATTCGAGGTATTTATTTCTATGATACAGCAAATTGTTCTATAACTAATAATACTTGTTTATATAATACCAATGGTATCTATCTTCGAACTTCAGGTTCAGATAATCATATAGTAAAGAACAACTGTTCTTTCAACAATCTAGGTATACTTTTACAAAATTCTAATAGAACTACTGTAACTATGAACACTTGTTGCAATAACACAGAATATGGAATCAGTCTCACAAATACTGAATTAGCTGAACTCACGAGCAACATTTGTCTATATAACAGCAATGGCATTTTTATTCAGAATTCCGATGAGATTGAAATAACAAGAAATACCTACTCATTTAATACTAATGGGATTTGTCTAAATGATACTTCTAGCTCTATCTTGATAGAGAACACCTGTACAAACAATGAGGGGGATGGAGATATTTCTCTATGGAACTCTCATAATTCTACTTTGATCGATAACAGCTGTAAATTCAATATTATGGGGGGCATCTTTCTTTTTCTATCTCCAGATTCTACCCTGATAAATAACACCTGTGCAGACAATTATGGTATCTACCT
>JAEOTK010000191.1 GCA_016839875.1 Candidatus Heimdallarchaeota archaeon | reverse complement strand
CTACATATCCTCCACATTCAGGAGTTAATACAATTTACTCACATGAACCTGCACCAAACATTACATTTTCCTTCCCAGTGGAATTTGCTTCTTTCTACATAAATGTGGTTGGAATCCGCAATATGGAAGTACATGCATATAGTGAAAGTGGAATCTTACTTCAACGATTCAATCTAAGAAATGATGAACCAACCCAATATGTGGTTCTTAAATCACTTCTTGGGATGATTCATAGGATAACTTTGGTAGGAGATTCAGGTTTCGAATTTTATTGGTCTATGGATGATCTATGTTATATTGAATATACACCTGGTGATAATCAGCTGCTTACATTCGATGAACTTGGTGATGGTACATATGTAGGATCCATATACGGTGATGTAACATTCACTTCAGGTTTTCAGACTATTAATACATCTACAAATCCAAGTTTTCCTCCACAATCAGGTGATTTTATAATCTATTCTTTGGAGGAAAATGGTAATATTACCTTTGCTAATCCAAAATCTTATGTGAGTTTCTATTCTAGTACAGGTCCAGACTATAACTTGCAGATACTAGTATTTAATGAAGCAGATTTTCTTATACAAACTTTTGATCTTACACCTTTTACAATAAATCAATTTGTGGAACTGTATTCTGTTGGAGGATTCATTAAAAGATTACAGATAGTTGGTGATCCAGGCTACGGAAATTTCCTATCTATTGATTCTCTGTACTTTGAAGATTACAAAGAAACATTTGAATTTCTATTAGATTTCGAAGATGCACCATCAATTCTAGCAGATGCATATCCGCATGTTCTTTTCCCTGGAACTGTTCAACCATGGGATTCATCAATGAGTGCCCTTTATCCACCTAACTCTGGAAGAAATGTAGCTTATAGCTTTGAAATGCCACCCATGATAATCTTTACAATACCAATAATGTATGTTAGCTTCTACATTAGCACACCTACTGACTACGATTTTGAAGTTCTAGCTTTTTCAGACGATGATACTTTAATATTCAAAACAAGTGTAGAACCAGATTCGATCAATAAATTGATAGAGATTTATTCGGAAGATTCAAGAATAAATGAAATAAGATTCAATGGAACTGCAGGTTATAATACTCATTGGACAATTGATGATCTATACTATGCAGCAAACATCTACACCTATGATCTTGACGGAGATGGCCTTTCGTACTACGATGAAATGCTTATAGGAACTGATCCTTCTGATTGGGATACCGATGGCGATGGGTATTCTGACGGGGAAGAAGTAGCTGAAGGAACTGAACCAACAGATCCGGGAGATTATCCAATTGCTGTTCCTGAATACGGCTATATATCATTCAGTTTGTTTGTACCATTTCTACTAGTTTTAGGAATACTTGTTATTAGAAGAAAGAAGTAAACTAAAACTCTCTATTTTTTCTTTTTTTCTTTTACTTTTCAAATATTTTAGTTAGAAGATTAGCATATAAACTTAGAATTATTTATATTCTTCACTTTCTTTCTCAAATTATTTTTATACAACTGTAAAAATTATCATTCTTATGGTTGATTTTAAGAATCTTATCAAGAACCAATATTCAGAACTTATTTTATTTAGTATAATCTTCCTATTTTTCATCCAAATGCTTTCAGATTTAGCTGAAAGAATTTATGATTATGCCATTCTTGGATTGAAACCTACACTAGATATTCTTGCATTAGTCTTCTTGCTATCCTCTATAGGCTTACTCTTCTTTAGAAAGTCTATTTCAAACAAAACTTTGTTTATAGTAGGAGAAATATTCATCGTTACTAGATTAATAGAACCTCTACTCAATGGAAAAGGATTACTCATATTAGCAGGTTTATCTGTCAGTAGTTTCCTCATTTTCTTCCCTGCATATTTTACTAGAAGTAAGAATAAAGAACAACAGACTGGGATAACACTAGGCGTATCCTTAGCAATAGCTGTAGCTGTATCTGTACTGCTCAGAACTGTTAACTCGACTTTAGATGTTTCAATCTATAGATGGTATCAAATTATAGGTTGGATACTAGGAATAGTTGCATCATTAATGTTAGTTGGTATGTTTCTAGAAAGTGGAGAAATTGTTCAGAAGGAATCATCTGAAGAAGAAAGCCCAGCAAGTTTTGGAAAAATTCTTCTTTTAACTCTTGGCTTATCGAGTGTTTTTATTATCATATGGTTTACTTTCATGAGCCCAACTTCTATTTCGAGGTGGACAGAGGGTAATTACATTGGAATTGTTATAGGGATTTCAATTATGATTATTCTATTCGTTGCTGGAATGGTAGTAAAACCTGATTTAATAAACATGATAAAATCATGGATGCTTTGGTTATGGAATGGATTTTTTGCTCTTTCTTTAACATTAACAGTATTAGTTCATCAAAAGATACCTTCATATGGAATATTCTTCCCAGATGATCCAGCAGCGTTTCCGATTATAGCTGCTCCTACAACTTGGGTTTATCACATCCCCTTAGTTATAATGATTATCCTCTCACCGATAATTTACATTGACTTCATTCTATTATCTAGAGAAATGCTAAAAATAAAACCAAAGCCTGCAAAAATAGGTGGAAGTTTTACTTTAGGATTTGGATTGTATGGTGTAATAATGATCTTCATGCAAGTCTTACCTAATGTTTGGGGATATCTGCCACCAATAAGTCCTATATTCAGGGATATGTACTGGTTAGCATTTCTGGTTCCAGGATTGTTTATCACAATTCCTATCTTTCTATTCAAAAAGAAAACATTGAGTTTCGAAAAAACAACTAGAGAACTTAAATCAAAATCTATAATTCTTTCAATCTTAGGATTGGTATTTATAGGAACAGTTGCTGGTGCATTTGTATCAGCACCGCACCCTGTTGCACAAGATGAAGGAAAAACTTCTCTAATCGTTATGACATACAATATCCGGCTAGGAGTAAATCTTACTGGAGAAAAAAATTATGATGGACAACTGGAATTGATTAGAAGTGTTGACCCTGATATTCTCTGTTTACAAGAAAGTGATACTGCTAGAATAGGTGGTGGAAATTCAGATGTTGTTAGATATCTTGCAGATAAACTAGATATGTATTCGTACAGAGGTGCGAAAACAGTTTTTAATACTTATGGAACTGCAATCTTATCTAAATATCCCATCTCTAATCCCACAGCTTACTTCATGTACAGTACTCATCAACAAATAAGTACTACACAAGCTCAAATAGAAATTAGTTCCACATTAACTTTCAATGTTTTCTCGAACCATCCTGCTGCAAGAGGCGATGATGCAAAAAGGTACCAGACCGAAGAGATTCTAAGCCAAACTGTAGGTTTGGAAAATGTTCTTCTTTGTGGAGATTTCAACTTCCGAGCTTACTCTGAATCATACAATATAACAACAGATGTTTTAGAAGATTCTTGGGTGCAAAAATGGTTAACTCCTGCAGAGGGTAGAATTGATCATATCTTCCTAAGTACTGGAATTACTGTTCTTGATGCGGTTTATATTGAAAGAGGACAATCTGATCACCCTGCTTATTGGATAGAAATTCAAATATAGAATTTCCCACTTATTTCTTTTTTTAATCCTTGAGAATAATTTTTGAAAAATTCTTCCTATACACTAATTTTTTGTATCAGTTTTCTTACATTATCCCTATCTAAAACTCTGTAAACCCTGAAAACATGCTCACATAATGTGAATGTATATCCTCCTCAGCAACCTCCTCTTCTTTCAATTCCTCCATCATATCTCTCTCAAATTCATGGAGTTGCTTAATAAAGAAAATTTCAAATTCTATAACTAACTCTGTAGAAGAATTAGAAGCAAGAGGGAGGGAGTGTATTGAATCAAAATATGATGATTTACACATCACGATAATTGATTTTACAAATGATCCACCTGACGAATCCTCTTCCAATAGAACCATCACTAAATTCTTCTAATGTTCATAAAGTGTCATAATAACTTTATTCCTCTTTTTTTTTACAATAATCGTAAAAATCTGCGAAATGAGAAATTATGTTTTTAAGGATCCCCCAAATACATGTAAATAATACTTCTGGATATCTTCCCGCGGTGTTTTATTTTCTTTTATTTCCTCTTCAATCTCTTGAGCTAATTTTATGAAATCTGTGAAGAATTTGCTGATTAAACTATCAAATTTCATTACATGAACTATTCGACTTATTGGTATTCCTCTACTGAACAATGAGAAATATGCATCCATGAAATCATTTTCAGTAAATATGTGAGTTTTCTGATCCTTACTATCCATTTCTGAAATATTGTTGAAAATAAACTTCTGAATGTAATAAGCAAAACCACAATGCAAAATTAATCTGTCTATTGTTAATCCTGTTTCTTCTCGAAATTTCTTTCTCGATTGAATATATCCTTTTATTAGTTTTTCAGTTAAATGTTCTTCAATGAGTGTAGTATGCCTTTCGTAACTTGCATATAACGCTGGTCGATGACGGATAAATTCTTGTTTGAAAAAATCAGTTAATTTGTAAAATTTTCCCCAACTTTCCCCAGAGGTTTTACTATCAATCTCAATTATGCTCTCTGTTAGAAGTCTCTTAACATGACCTAGCAGTGTAGTTCGAGGTTTTTGCAAAATTGCTGATATCTTAGTGAGATTTAGCGTTTCATAAGTTTCTAAGGCTACAATTATCTCAAATTTCTCAGGATCATTAATTAAATCATTTAAATTCATTCTTTACCCTCAAAATTATTTTTGTCGTTTATATCTAGTAGATAATATGGTTCTAACCTTTATAAAAATAACGATATTCGAATTAATTCGAAATCCGACAACTTTATAAGTTTCTCTGAAGCTAGAATGAAAAGGTGGTTAAATTGAAAAATAAATTAGCATTACTTTTCATGATAATCTTAATTGGATATTGCTTCAATCTAACCTCATTTGGTACTAAATCATCTAATCAGTACAACACCAATAATATGAAATTCTTTGTCGATCATGATCCTATAGAAATTCTCAATGACACAGCGTTTACACTTTATGGTTTTGAAGGTGAGGGAACTGCAGAATCCCCATACTTAATTGAGAATTTTCAGATTGAATCATTTGGTTTTCTATCTAATGGAATATATGTAACAGAAACAACATCTCATTTCATTATTCGAAATAATTATCTTATCCATGAATATCTAGGAATTAACATTCATGATGTAGCTCCTCATACTTCTCAGATCATAAACAACACTTGCTTAGGAAGTATAGATGATGGGTGTGGGATTGGTGTATCTAGTACAACTGGTTGTTTGATTTTAGACAACAATTGCTCAGATTCATCTAATGGAATTCACACAAACGAAGCAAGTCATATTAGGATAAAGGGTAACAAAGTCAGTAATAGTATCTACCATGGAATTAGTCTTCGACATTCCTATTCATGTAATGTTACATATACTGAGATAAGAAACAGCGGGTATTTTGGTCTAGCATTAATAGGTGGTCTGACTTATTACAGTTTAATTCATCATAATACTTTTGTGAATAATGGAATTAGTGAAACCTATAATATTGATAATGATAGATTCGGAAACATAACAAGTCAAGCTTATGACGAAGGCACCGTGAACACATGGTATGACGAAGAAACAAAATTTGGTAATTTCTGGTCAGATTTTTCCGGAAAAGGTGATTATGCAATAGATGGACCTGCAGAATCCTTCGATATATACCCAAAGAAAGTAGATGAAACAGGAAATTTGTATCTTCTGTTAATTTGCATAATATCAATGATGGTTTTAGCAGTGAATCGCAGATCATTAATAAATTAGAGATGAGAACTACTAAACAATCATCTCTCTTTTTCTAATTCTTATTGTTTTTACAATCAATGAGATAATAATAATCTCTAGCAGAAATCGTTCCTTTATTTCCAGAAAATTCCTTTTTGGTTACAACATGAATTCCTATTCCAGAACAATGAAAGACTAAATAGAAGAAGTAGTAATTAGTGTGAGATAAATCTTTTATAAATGCACCAGAAGTCGATTTTCTAGTCTTACTAAAGGATGTAACTTATATGACTGATCAACAAGAAAAAAAAGGTTTTAAGTGGCCTTGGGACTATTTTCATTTCCAAACAAAAGGTCGAGGATTTATTTTTGCCAATGGTGCAAAAGGTAAGTTTATGGCAAATACGTATTTTGCTGAATGGCTGATATTCTGGTTCGCTTTACTTATGACTGCAATTGTTACAGCAATAGTTTTTGCTGTTAGAGGAATCTGGGCAGCTCCAAATTCTGTAGGTTTGTACTTCGCATATCTCGGATGGGGTTTTGTTGTCTCATTTATTATAGCATGGATCTTCTTTGTTTTCATAATAGGACCATTGACAATGAGTATGGTGCAGTATGATTTCAGAGCAGATTTTAGAGCATCAAGTCCAAGAGAACTTATGTTCTCAAAGAAATCATGGAAATTCTGGATTTGGGGTTTGTTAGTTGATACTCTGATAGTTATTCCATTATCAGGTTTTGTACCTTTCTTCAATAACCTTGTATTATTGAATATGCCTGCAGCACAAGCATGGGCAATAGCATGGACTTGGAGTGAATTCTGGGGAGCTTATTGGAAAGCATGGATATTAGCAATTATAATAATTATTAACCTTCTAGCGTTCCTTAAATGGCAACTTGGACCAAATAAGAAATTTATAACAAGAATGAAAGCACAAAGTGCACCAACAGATTAAAGGCATAAAAACAAGCAGAAATAAAATCTATCTCTGCTTTCCATTTTTTTTACTTCTATTCTAGTATGACATTGTTTCTTTGGTTTTCAGATATTCTCCTGGCTCGATTTCCTCTCCATTAATTGATATTTTTAGCATTCCTCTCTGAATAATAATTTCGTAAGTGTTTTTATTAGTAGGAAGCTTTCCAATGCATCTGAATTTTAATTTTAAGTTTTCATCCAGATTTTCTATATCAAAGACCTTCATGAACTTCCTACATTTGTGTTTAAAATGAATCTCAGGATCTAAATCTGCAACATTTATGTCATCAAAGATGAAATCAAGCTTCAAATAATCCCCTTCTATTCCTATATCTGTTTTGCAAAATTCGTTGATAAACTGTCTGAATTGATTTGCTCTTGATATTCTAGAAAATTCCTCAATCTCATCAATAAGCACAAGTATATCCGAGTAACTAACGATATCAGTAATTTGAAAACCTTGACTTGTGTGATCAGCTACTGCTCTTAAAATATTTAGTTTAGACTGTATAATTGGTATATCTACTTCCGTAACAGATAAATTCAGGGGAAGGTTAGTATTTAGTCTTATATTAGAAAAAGTATTTAGGGTTTTCATTAGTAAATACGAACTTAAAATTCCATGTCTATAGTTTTCAAAGTCATTAGAAAATCTCAAAACCGCGGAAACGTCTTTTTGTATAGAAGATTGTACACCATAAATTCTTCTCAAGATATCTGCTTCCTTTTCAGTAACAGTCTTCAAATCGTTTTTTAGATTTTCAAAGAGTTCTTCATCTGGATTTTGTAGATTAAGAAGACTCTCGGAAATTTGATTTAATTTATTAATCAGTTCAAGCACTGACTGCCTTTCTTCATATGGTAGATCTCCCAAATCTACCTCAAATGCAATTCTGATTGACAGTAATTCAAGAAGATTTTCTATATAGATTTGTTGTATCGTTTCAAATTGAAACTTGAAATGATCAAATTTAGAAATTGAGAAGTATGGCAAAATTTTCCCTATTGATTCATTTATTTCAGCTATCTTTTTCAAAGGGTACCCTAAATCATGTGTTAGTGCTATTACACACCTCATTGAATCTTCATATTGCAGCATTTGAGCTACTCTTTGAAGAATAACACAAATTTCTCCAAAAATGTGTGGAGCTTCTAAAGCATTGAAATACTTGCATACATGGTTTGCAATCCTAAATGTTCTATTGAAGTTTTGAAGTATGTGACTGAACTCTGGTTTGTGAAAAATGTATTCTCCAAGAAAGTAAACCCAAAGGCAATGAAGGGTGTGATCTCTATAGAATGAATCTGAAGCAAAAATTAACTCTTCAAAGTTTACGAACTCATCGAAGTATCTGAAAAGCTCATCATATCCTTGCTTATCTCTGTCTAAGAAGACCATAGACTGTTCAAAAAGAAGTTTCCATAATTCTTTCGCTTCTTGGATTTTATCATGTATTTCTTCTGTATCTTGAATCTTTTTTATCATCTTTTCAATTGATTCTTTAGCTTCATCTTTTCCTACTAGAAAGGAGATTTCATCGTTTTTCATTAATTCAAGATAAAAAACCGTCACAGAATTCTCATTTAACAGAACCATAATTGTTCACAAAGAATCCGATTCTAGATATAAAAGCGTTTTTAGAAAAATAGGT
>JAEOTK010000031.1 GCA_016839875.1 Candidatus Heimdallarchaeota archaeon | reverse complement strand
GAATCTTTCATTATGATAGTCATAGATACTCGAATCAATCACGGGAGCTTCCAAATCTACAGTAAATTGGAAGAAGAACAGAGTTTCTACTTCTGAAATATCGAATGTTCGGATCGTTAAATTATGAAAACCTGCAGAGGATGGTAATGAATCTCCTCCACTTAATAACAAGTAATCTTCAGTTAATTCAATCCATGATTCTCCCCCACCATCCCATTCATAATAGACTGTATCATTGCTTCCAGTGATTGTCAGATTAACTTCATTTCCCCCTAGATAGTAAGAAGCATTAATCATGTTTTGCAATTCAACACCCAAAGCATTTGAGTCAGTTTCAAATCCGAATGTTGTAGAATTAGAATGACCAAAAGTATCGTTTGCAGATACAGTCAAATAATGATACCCATCTACTCCTGGAAGATAGGTACGATAAATACTTCCACTAAAAGGAGACCAAGGGAGACTATCTTGTGCATCCCATTTATAATAAACCTCATTTAAATGTGAATCAGTAACATTAACTTCTATTACTTTTCCTGCTGGGTAAGTAGTATCATTTACAACACCATATAGAGAGATAAGTGGAGATTTCCAATCTATAGTGAATAGATAGAGGAATTCGGTACTTTCAAATTCATCATACGTTGTTACAGTTAGGTTGTGTTCATCTTCTTGAAAGGGTACTGGAATAAGATAACCCTGATCCGTCATATTAAGAAGAGTGCCATTTTTATCCCATTCATACATTGCATAACTAATGTTGAAAGGTGTGAAATTGAGCTGCGTATTGTCTCCAATATGCGAACCATTCGAAAAGTTTGTTAATTCAATATTTACAACAGATTCATCATAACCAATTCTGCTGATTATTGTTCTATTGTTACCATAATCATCTACAGCTTGAACATAAAGATAATGCCAACCATGAAAATCAGGAGACCATGACCATTCTGAATTATTGAAACTTGAATAAGAGCCCCCTTCCCACTTGTAAGCACTGCTTGTAGCACCAGAAACAGTCATTGTGATATTTTTTCTATCATAATATTTTGTATTGTTTGTAAAACCTGCTACATTGATGTCAGGAAAATCGTTGTTCATATAAAATTGAACACCAAATATTTTATCTACATCAGTAATAGAATATGTACTTGAATATTCGTAGTCATCAATTTGCCAAGAATATACATTACCTACATCATCATCAGCAAGAAAGAATTTAAATTCACCAGTTTCATCTAAAGTCGATAATCTTCCTTCTATCTTTATTTTTAATCGATAACCAGCTGGAATTGTATATGTTGTGGGAAGAGTCATGGTATAATTTCTTTGAGGAGAGCTCCAGAATTCATAATCAATACCTAAATCTTCCATAGATTGAATAAGTGAGCTTACATTAGTTGCTGGATTGAATGAAAAAAGACTTATTCTGAAGTCTATTGTAGGTGTAGCAGTATCCCACTGATTAGTAATATGAGTCATGAAATGAACTTTACCCTTAATGTAAGTTTCTTCCTCAAAAATAGGAGTAAAGAGATGCGATTTTTCGTAAGAACTATATGGACTTGTAAACTCATAATAATTTACTGTGTCTGGGGGAAAAGTATGTTCTCGTTCTGATGATCCCGTACTATCAAATCTTGGTCTTATTTTAAGAGTACTATCCCCATCATCTTTCATTATCTCATATTCCTCTAATTCAAAACCAAGACCATCAGAATCTAGATTTATTTTAGTATCATAATGAAAATAAGCTTTTGTCTGAAAACTCCCCTGAGTTTCAATATTATTCATTGGTAGATTAAGAGTAGAAGAAGGATCATTATTGTTATCATCACTTATCTCATTCTTTTCTGTATCAACAGAATCATTACCTATTACTTGCTTAAAATCTTGGTTTGGGAGATTTTCAGGATTATAATAAATGAGAGAATTCAAACATAATAAAATGAGAAACACAGCATTAATCGTGGAATACTTCTTTTTCATTGTTTAAAACATCTCATCATATTTTATCGTATCAAACTAAACAGAGATAGTACTTGCAAATTCAAAGTGTCTTCTTTTCTTGTTATGCCTGATTCTCCATTTAACTTTTTACTCAACTCTAACAAACTCTAACTGAAATAAAAAGAAACCGGATATTGCAAGTTAGAAGGCAACATTCATATCAAGTTAACCAAAAAGAAAAAAAAAGATGAAAAAAAGAGATTAGAGGTCACTGGCAAAGGGAATTATTTCATCTTTGAAAATTTGGAGTGGTTCGTTATCAGCTAATGGATAACGCATATTGAATATCGCATGATCTACTCCCATTTCAGCTAATTTCCTCAAAGTATCAAAAACATCTTCTACTGTTTTTATGTTCTTTAATCCAGCAGAATTAACATCAGGAACATTCGGTTGATCTAGGAACACACTACCTAAAGATGTTTTTTCTATTTCATCATAAGGACGATTTTCATTTTCACAATGTTTCTTCAGTGCATCAATTGCATTTTGGGTAGCTTCTAAACCTCTTCCTATAAACAAGTTACATGCATCAGCATATTTAGCAACAAACTTCAAAGTTTTCTTTGGACCCATACCTCCAATCATTATTGGTGGGTATTTTTGCTTTGGTTGAGGGTGACACATTGTTTCTTTGAGTTGATAGTGTTTGCCCATGAACTCTTCTCCATTCTTCTCGGACCACATTAGTTTTGTAATTTGTAAAGCTTCTTCTAGCATTTCAAAACGGATTGTCCAATCATAGAAGGGAATACCTAAACCTAGTGATTCTCTTTCAAACCAGCCAGCACCTATTCCAAAGTAGGCTCTTCCATTGGAAAGAATGTCTAAAGTAGTAGCTGTTTTTACTAACATGCCTGGATGACGATATATGTTTCCAGTAACTAATGTACCTAACTTAACGTTCTTTGTAAAAGCTGCCATATAGTTGAGAACAGAATAGCCTTCATACATATCATCCTCAGCAGGACCAAGAAGAATTCCTTTTTCGTCACCTAATTGGAAGAAGTGATCCATGACCCAGAGACTGTTAAAACCAGCTTGATCTGCTTGAATACTAATGTTCTTGATATCTTCTGCAAAGGTTTCCTTTCCTCCACGAAAGGTAAAATTTGGAACTTGTAAACCAATTTTCATGTGAAGAAAATAGTTAGAAAATAATTAAATCTATTCGTTCATCAAATATTCTCATTATTTCCTGCCAACATGCTCATAATAGGTCTCAATGATATCTGCTAGGTCATTATCATAGATAATATTCTCAGTAGTTTCATTATACCAAGTTAATCTAATCCTAATTGTCCTACCTTTTGTTCTGATGACACAAAATCTAGGAATGTTGCTTCTTTCGTGACGATTTGTTGTTTTAAGATCAGAGATTGAACTCCATGAAATGAGCTCTTCATTACCTTCTTTAGAAATTATAGTTAGTCCATCTCTATTGAAGATGTATCTATTCTTATCTTTTGAAATCTTTCTTCTATCTACTGAATAAATACCAATAGTCACAAAGAAAAAGAAAGCAGCTACAGGTACGAGCAACATTCCAAATTCACTGAAGTAGAGCCCTGCTATAACGGCTAAAGCTATAGAACTGCTGCCAAAGAAAATTGGGTAAAGCAGCTTACTCCCCAGTGTTTGTGGTTCTAATACCAGCACATCTAATTCTTTTAACAATCTTTCAGAAAAGTCTGAATAAGAGATGTCTTTATCCTTTTCTCCGTTTGCCATCAATTTCACGTTTTCTTCATACTTTTAAACTTAATGCAGATAATTGAGGATATCAGAAAAACGATGTACAGTAATAATATCATCAACATCATGCATCTCAAAAGGATCGAACAAAATTGGAATCATTCCTACTTTCTGAGCCATTCGTGCATCAAGATTTATATCATCTCCAACATGCATAATGGTTTCCGGCTTTTTCACTTTCATTCTTTCTAATGCGATCTCATAAATCTCAATTTGATATTTATGATAACCAGCTTCTGAAGTAAGAACAAATATGTCAAATAACTCAAGAATACCATTCCGCTCT
>JAEOTK010000190.1 GCA_016839875.1 Candidatus Heimdallarchaeota archaeon | reverse complement strand
TTCGATTTTATAGTAGTTTTTAAACCTAAAAATGCTCTACTAAATTGATCTTTGCCAAGGTCTTCTTCTAAGTTTCTGTCACAGTACAGTAAAGGAAATTCTGAGACTACAATAAATTTGCTGCCTGTATCTTCAAGTATTTTCTCAAGTTTACATTCTATGAGATTTGTCAATTGGAAACAGGTGAATGATCTAGAGAGTAATATGTTTTGAAAAATTACGGATTTGTCTAGTTTATGTCCACGAGAAAGATCTGTAATGATTTCAATATTGAAACTGCATGAATTATCGAGGAAGACTACCTTTGAATTAATTCCGCCCTCATTGATTGGAAGTTGTGCTTTTAGACAAAGAACTTCAGCAAGGGTCAAACATATTTCAGAACCGTGGAGATAAACTATCTGTCTGGGTTTAAGTCCTTGAAAGATACCATCTAGAATCTCATTTCCAAAATAAAGACGGGGTAAAAAACTATTCAAATTAACATTATTGAAGCAGATAGGTAACCTGTCTTTTCCGTATTTCTCTATGTTCTCTACCTCCCTTTCATTTATTGACAATCATTGCGCATGTTTTCCTGTAGCATGGAATTATGTCTGCGCGCGCTTAAGTCGGAGAGATAGCTAAAACTGGTTACAAGATTACTGATTAATTTCAAATCTTGTTTTAACTACTCGAAAACTTCCAAGGTCATATTGATATTAACTAATATTTCTTCTTGCGTTTTTTCAATATTGTTATGGCCAAGAGTGCTACTATAATGAAAAGCATCAATGCACCAATTATTTGAGTTAGAGTGTAATCGTCTCTCCAATGTGCGGTTATTATCTTAGAAGAATCCATGTAAACATCGACGATATTGTTTCTTGATTGAAATTCACCATTCCATTTATCAAAGACCACTTTTCCACCAAGAAATCCAAAGAAGCCTGGCATCACCAGTTCTTTCTCTATGTTTATTGTCGCAGTTGAACTGTCTTCATACCAACCAATACCGGTCGGATTACCGTATATTGAGTTTAACTGAAGAAAATATTCTCTATGATACTTTGCTCTGATTTCCAATGGAGATCTAATTGTAAAATCAATACTACCATCTCTATCCTCAGAATTTCCAATTATCCAACCATCAAAAACATTTTTTTCTCCTGGGCTAATATTCACTTCATCAGGAGCAGTCAGTGAAATTAAAGACTCTTTAGCATACCATCCTGACTTTTTTGAAGCAGATCCATGAGGGGTGATGACAGAAAGAAAATATTCAGTTTCATAGTCAAATGTATGAGCTATATCAGTATCATCTATAGTCTCACTTGCGCTATCAAAATTCCAGATATTATCTGGACAATAATGTCTAACATTCTCTGAAGTTGTGATATAAGATTGGACAGAAATTGTATGACTTGTTTCTCTCTCCACTTCAAAAATGAACGGTTTCTCTCCCTTAATCAAGACAGGTGGTGAATCATCAATTTTTAATTCCGTAGATAAGTGAGATGGAAGTCCAACAGCTATAATTGTCATCGAAATTGATGAAAATCTTGAGTTAATCATAGGTTCTAAATAGAAATTGAAGGTTATCTCAGAGGAACTCCATAAGCTAATGATTTTCGATTGGAAGTAATCAAGTGTAACAGTAGAGAGAGTAGCAGTCATAGTGTAAGTGCCAATTGGTAGATACGTAAAGTAATACCCATCGGGAGTAGTCCTGATAATTGTCTCAAGATGTTCTCCTTCCACTAAAATTGTTGCGAAACCTGCCGGAACATAATCGCCAAGATAATTTCTAGCATAAACTTTTCCACTTATAGATCCTCCTTGGCCTTTACCTTCTGAAACATATGATGATGCTGCAAGTATCAGTAGGATCAAAGCAAGGAAGGCTGAACTTTTTGAAGGCATTTTCCTTCTTGTGTATGTAATTAAAATCTTCCTAATATGGATAGTCTCGTCCTACCCGATATTCTTTGTCTTAGAATAAAATTTGAAATTTCATTCTATTATTCAGAGAAGTCTTGCTCCTTCGAAATCTATTGCAGTAGAGAAGAACTTAATCATCGGATCATAGGAATTTAAAGCATTAATAATATCGGGAACTCGTTGAACATCAGCTATTCCATGGAAAGCTTCTCCTAACATGTTTTGGGTAGCTCCAATCGAACCATTTTTCTTAGTTATCTTGATGAGGCGTTTAATTTTCTGTGTCATAAAACCAATATTTGAAGCGAATTCTTCTGATTTAGTTAAGAAATTTCTTAGAGTTGGATTTGAGAGTATAAGTCGCAGTGTTTTTCTTCCCTCTGCGCCTATTATTTTATAGAGTGTAGCTGAGCTTAGAACCTTTGATGTTAGTATAGGTCCAATGTATCCTGACACGATTCTGTATGAGGTATGAATAGGTATCCTATCTATTTTGCATAGCCCCGG
>JAEOTK010000189.1 GCA_016839875.1 Candidatus Heimdallarchaeota archaeon | reverse complement strand
GTAGCTATACCAGAAAGAGTTACTTTAATATTGTCTTTTATATCCTTCAGCTCATCTTCAGAGTATGAGAGGGAAATAGAGTTCATTACAGTTAGAAGATATACTATTGCCATGAACAAGACAGATAGTTCATTTGGATTTTCTTTGATAATGTGATACCAATTAAGTGTAGCTTCAAAGCCTTTAACGTAGTCATCCAATTCCCAGAAAGATCTTGCTTTAAGCTCAGCAATCGCTTTTGTGTTTTCATCACTTACTTCAGAGATTTTTTCGATTTCTTTAATTTCCTTTAAGACTCCTTTGTACTCCATGTTCCTGAATTTTTCAAAAGCTATCTGGACACGGATTCCGAGAGTTATATCATTTACTTTGAGTTTTTTTGATTCTTTCAATCCCAAGTTCAGATATACAAGAGGATCTTTGTTTTCGAAAGCAGCTATCTGTGCTCTTAAGAGGAGAGCTTTCATCTTAGAAAAACCATCTTTCCATTGTTCAGAGAGATTGAGTAGATATTGTGCTATTTCTATTGCATTCTCTGAATTATCTGCATTCAGTTCTTCTTGACCCTTCAGTGCAAAATCAACTACTAATTTCTCTCTATTTGAACTATAATTTATTGAAAATTTCTTGCAGAATTTTTTGATATCCTCTTCGCTATACTCTTGCTTTTTTTTCTTTAATTTCCTTCCCTTATTATCAATAGATTCTTTAGAAGACACAATATCTCTAACCTGCAAGATTATATCTGAGAGACACAAATTACGTTTATCAAGCTTGTGCTTAGACAAAAATCACCAAAAAAAGATACGGGGTAACAAAATTCATTAAGACTATGTTGAAAATTAGTTTCAGTGTATCAATTTGAATGACACAGGCATTATAGATAAGGAAAGAAGAAAGATTGAATATCCCAATTATTCAGTATATGAAAATTTTCTAAAAGTATATCAAAATAGATTGGAAGAAGTTCTGATAGAACAAGATTCCAACGAATATACTGCAGAGAAAATAATTAATTACTCCAACCGTTTAGCTAAATTTCTCATTGATGCAGATATTCAACCTAACGACACTGTTTCGCTACTCCTTCCGAACTCAATCTGGTTTGTAGTTTCAATATTTTCTGCATTTCAAGTAGGAGCAAAGGTTACTTTGATCAATCCTAGGCTTTCTTCAAGAGAAATTCAGTTTCAATTAACAGATTCTGAGACTAAGATTCTTATAGCTGATACCAGTTTTTGTCAGATAATTGAGGAGATTCCAAAACAATACAAGTTTAATGCAAAAATAGTTGTTCCAAGTGATAAAGTAGATGAGGATTTAGATAAATGCTCAATGAACGACTATGTCTTTATTGAAAGTATCTTTCAACAAGAGGAATCTTTTACTGAAAATCGAAGCAAATTAACAGATATTGCATTTCTACTATACTCTGGTGGAACAACAGGGATTGCTAAAGGTGTCATGCTTACTCATGCAAATGTTCTAGCAAATGCTTACCAATTTAATGGATGGGCAAGCAGCATTCCTGAGGAATTGACTGGATCAGTTCTTTCCTCTCTTCCATTGTGTCATAGTTTTGGGTTACAATGTGGCCTGTTTGCACCTATTTTTAGGGGAGAAAAAATTATAATTCTACCAAAATTCAATCCTATTGATGTATTGAAAATTATTGAAAATAGGAAAGCTACTTCGTTTTATGGTGTTCCTACAATGTATATTGCCTTACTTAGGCAAAAGATGGAGGATTATGACCTTTCATCTCTCAAGACCTGTGTTTCTGGTGGTGCTGCACTTCCCAAAGGTGTTCATCAAGAATTTCTTCAAAGAACCAAAGTCTCAATTTGCGAAGGTTATGGTTTAACTGAATGTAGTCCTGTAACACACAACAATCCATTCGGTAAAGTAAAAGTTGGATCTATTGGACCACCTTTACCAGATACTGATGTAAGAGTAATAGATTCTGAAACGCAAAATGTAGTTGCTACAGGAGAAATTGGAGAGCTCATAATAAAGGGACCTCAAGTAATGAAAGGATATTGGGGAAAAGGACTAGAATCTCTTAACGTATTCACTACTGATGGATGGTTAAGAACTGGAGATTTAGGATACAAAGATTCTGATGGATATTATTTCTTAGTAGATAGATCAAAAGATGTGATAAATTCTGGAGGATTAAAGGTATATCCGAGAGAAGTAGAAGAGATTTTATTTAAACACCCTGGTGTCTCTTTAGCAGCTGTTATTCCCATTCCTGACGAGTATTTTGGAGAAGTAGGAAAAGCATACATTGTTGCCAAAGAAGGTTTTCAGTTATCACAAGATGAAATCACAGAGTATTGTGTACCCTTACTGTCAAAGTACAAAGTTCCGAAAGAATTCGAGTTTGTTACAGAACTACCTCTAAGTGCTGCTGGAAAGGTATTAAAGAGAGAATTGATAAAAAGAAATTCAGCCAAATAAAGAGTATCTCTCTTTTCATTTTTGTATACCCCACAAAAGTTTTTAATGATATTACCAACTTAAGTACATTGAAAGGTGGTTTAATGGGGTCAGAAACTAGCGAAAATAATAAGGCGTTCGAGATTGAACTCATAGAGAGTTTAATTGATAATGGATTATATGAAGAAGCTATATCCTATATTGATCGACTTATAGTAAAATATGAGAGAGATTCTTATTTTCTATTTCTAAAAGGAAGAATTAACTATTTGACTGGAAAATTCGATAAAGCTATTGAAGAACTAACAACAGTAATTGCTGAAGATTCAGATTATTGGAAAGCTTATGAATTACTTGGGGAGATTTATAGAACTCAAAATAAAACAGAACTAGCTGAAACTCATTATTTCAAAGCAACAGCTATAAATCCTAGAGCAATGCAATCTTGGTTGGGAAGAGGAAAACTTGCTCTACAGAGGGGAGAGTTTCAAATCGCAGTTTTAAGTTTTGAGACATTTTTAAGAACAAACAGAGATGAGTCAGAGGTATGGAGACTACTAGCAAGGAGTTACCGTGAAATACAGAATTTTATCTCTGCTATTGATTCCTATAATGAAGCTATTGAAATTGATCCAACTTTTCAAGAATTATATGAAGAGCTTGGAGACTTATATCTATCAATGGGTCATCCTGATATTGCAAAGGAGAAATACCTACAAGGTCTTCAAGTAGAAGAAAGAACAAGACCCATCAATCGCGATTTATACTACAAAATTGCAAATCTATATCTGGAAGAAGGACTAAACCAAAAAGCATTCAATTTATGCAACGAGCTTCTCGTAATGTCTAAAGATGATGATGAAGCACAATTCATTGCTGGAAAAGCACTTGTGAAACTAGGACAAAAATACGAAGGTATTCAGAGAATTAAGAGAGCTTTAAAGAAAACAAATAAACAAGAATATAAGGAATATCTAGACGAACTTGATAGACAACTGTATAGCCCTAGATAATTACTCATGTTTAGACAAAAGAAGATAAAAATTTCAATGACTATGATAGGTTAGATGCTTGACAAAGTAGAGTTTTTCCTGAATGTAGCAAAGAAGAACGAAGCTAGATTTTGCTTTATGATATGGGATTATTTTCAATGTTCAGAAATATTTGATATAAAAGTATCAGGAAATTCTATATTGTGCAAATACGAACGTCATTCTCTTGTTTTTGGTGAACCTAGTGAAGAAATAATTAAGGAATTTACTCCCATAGGAGAAACAAGCATCTCTTATGATCCAAATTGGTTCCCTATAATTGAAAAGTATTTCACAAATTTTTCTCTATTAGATCCTTCAGCTGGAAATAAATTTCATAATACTTTTCTATGCATGGAGCTAGTGAAAGGTGATTTCAAAGCCAAAAAAGATCCTATTTCAAGAAGACTTACTGATGATGAATACAAACTATTGAGTTTTAGAAGAAGAATTTTGTTTTCTCAGGGTTTAGGTGGAGTAGGTATAGTAGAAGGGAATAGAGTTGTTGGCAGAGCGTTTTCTCCGCACGTAGTTCAAGAGAATGGTTATTCTTTTGCTATTGTGAGAGATGTGTTTGTAGATCCTTCTTGTCGAAATCGTGGATTTGGTTATGACTTAAGCTCCAAAATTTGCGAAATCATTTTCAGTGAAGGTATTGAGAAATGCACCTTATGGGTCGAGGAAGACAACTTCCCTGCTGTCAAAATATATGAAAAATTAGGTTTTAGAATTAAAGATAAAGTAAGATCTAATTATTGTGTGAGAAAGAAAGATATTAAGTCCTAAATAAACAATATAGCTTATGTGGCAGATAAATAGCACATCTATCATTCTTCGACAAGGGGATATAACAGAATTTGATGGAGATGCAATAGTAAACGCTGCTAATACTCAACTAATTTTAGGAGCTGGGGTTGCGGGAGCTATTAGGAAAAAGGGTGGACCAAGTATCCAAGAAGAATGTAAGAAACTAGGTCCAGTAAAACTGGGAGATGCAGCAGTTACAAAGGGAGGTTTACTGAAAGTAGAATTTGTTATACATGGTGCTTCAATGCATCTAGGCGGAAAAACCACTGATATTTCTTTGAAAGATACAATAAAGAGCTGCTTACTTAAGGGTGTAGAGAGAGAGATAGAAACAATAGCTTTTCCGGCAATAGGAACAGGTATTGCAGGATTCCCTTTAGAAAAATGTGCAGATATCATGCTCGAAGAATTCAAGATATTTCTAACAGCAGAGAAACACAACTACAAAACCATAACACTATATCTATTTTCAGAAAAAGATTACACCAAATTTCAACATATTTTTACTAAATACTTTGCGTAATTTTATATTCCTATAAATTGTTTAAATTTCTCTTCTAGTTCCCTTTTATCTACTTGTAAATTTACATCAGAAACTACGATGATGGGAGTTTGTTTTTCTATCCTATATTCATCTATTATGTCTTGTATCTCAGAAGCAATAGAAGCTGAAATTATAATCAAAGAGTATTTTTCACTTAATGCTTGTTCCAACAGTTCTGCTGCTTCTTTAGGGTCATTTACTTCTTCTCCTGGAACGCCTATGAGGTGAAAACCTCGAACAGTTTCTCGAGCACCAATCACGAAAGCTTTTTTCGATGTTTCTAAATCTTCCATTAAGAGGTTTTCTCATCGAGATGTTTAAGATTTTGGGTTGAATAACTACCAAATTCTTGAGAAACAGTAAAGTACTTATTAAACTAATCTAAAATATCTACCATGACCATCTCAAAAGAAGAAAGAGCTCGTATTATTTCAATCAAAGGCTCAACAGTTCAAGCTAAAGGACTTGCTTCTTACAGGATGGGTGAAATTACTTATGTGGGAGAGGAGAAATTAGTGGGAGAAGTAATTGCAATAGAATATGATATTGCAACAATTCAAGTTTATGAACCTCTTGAAGGTTTGAAGATTAATGATCCTATATATTCTACAGGAAAATCATTAACAGCTGAACTAGGGCCTGGTTTGCTCGCTAATATTTTCGATGGGATTCAAAGACCTCTCGAAAATATTAAACAGATGTCCAAATCAGCTTTCATTAAAAGAGGGATTCTTACAAATGCACTCGATAGAGATAAAAAATGGTCTTTTGAGAATAACAAAGAAATCAAAAAAGGACACACTCTAAGGGGAGGAGATATTCTTGGAAAAATCCAAGAAACAGAAACTATAACAAGTAGTGTTTTAGCACCACCTGATGTAATTGGGGAAATTACTGAAGTTCAAGGAAAAGGAGATTTTAGCGTAACAGAGCCAATTTTAACATATAAGGATAGACAAGGCAAGAAACAATCACTTACCTTGATGCATGAATGGCCTGTTCGAATACCAAGACCTTATTTGAATAAGCTTCCACTCTCAATTCCGTTAGTTACAGGACAACGGATAATTGATATGTTCTTTCCCATCGCAAAAGGAGGAACAGCAGCAATACCAGGAGGTTTTGGGACCGGAAAAACTGTAATCCAGCACCAATTATCAAAATGGAGCGATGCTGATGTTGTCATATATATCGGGTGTGGGGAAAGAGGAAATGAGATGACAGATGTTCTAAGAGAATTTCCAAAGTTAATTGACCCACATTCAAATAACTCACTGATGGCAAGAACATTACTAATTGCCAATGTATCAAACATGCCAGTAGCTGCAAGAGAAGCTTCGATTTATATGGGTATAACTATTGCTGAATATTTTAGAGATCAAGGTTTCAACGTACTCTTAACAGCAGACAGTACATCACGTTGGGCCGAAGCTCTTAGAGAAATTTCTGGACAACTTGAAGAAATGCCTGTAGAACAGGGATATCCAGCTTACCTGGGTGCAAGATTGGCTAATTTCTACGAAAGAGCAGGGCAAGTTGTTACTATAGGATCTCCATATAGAGAGGGATCTATCAATATTACAGCAGCTGTTTCTCCCCCAGGAGGAGATTTCAGCGAACCAGTAACAGCAAACACAAAGAGGTTTGTTAAAACATTCTGGGGATTGGATCCTAGTTTGGCAAACAAAAAACATTTTCCATCAATAAATTGGCAGAATAGCTATTCAGGATATGTCAATGAAATTGAAGAATGGGCATTAGAATCAGGTCTGGAAGATTGGGGACGTTATAGACAAGAGATGTTAAAGATACTCCAAAAAGATAATGAATTGGAACACATAGTTGAACTAATTGGCTCTAAAGCTCTTCCAGCGGATGAGCAATTGACAATTTTAGTAGCGAATATTATTAAGGAAGGATTCCTTCAACAAAGTGCTTTTCATCCAATCGACACATTCTGTCCAATTGACAAACAAATGAAAATGATGAAGTTGATTCTTCTGTTTTATGAAAGAGCAGGTATTCTTGTTAGAAATGGCTGTCCTATTTCCCTAATTAACATGCTAAAAACAGTTCATGTTCTAAAACGGATGAAAGAAGAAATACCTAATGACGATATTGCACAATTAAACAAGATTGAGGATCATATTATTTCAGACATGGAGGAATTGGGTTCTAAATATGGATATAGTATGTGATTAATATGGCTAGAATAGTAGTAAAAGGAGTTTCAGAAATTCGAGGACCTTTGATAATAGTTGAAGGCGTTTCAGGTATCCAAATGGGAGAATACCTCGAAGTAAAACTACCTGGTCATACTACTAGAAAAGGCAGAGTATTAGCTGTAGAAGAAGAAAGAGTCATCATTTTGCTATATCAAGGGACATACGAAGTAGAAAAGGATGAAATTGAGACAGAGTTTTTTGGTCGTACTATGAAGCTTTTCGTTTCGGAAAGCATGTTAGGAAGAACCTTCAATTCCTTGGGAGAACCTTTGGATGGCTTACCAGCGATTTATTCTGATGAAGAAAGAGATGTGAATGGCGCTCCTATAAATCCTACTTCTAGAATATATCCTCGAAACTATATCGAGACAGGGATTTCAACAATAGATATAATGAATACTATAGTTAGAGGACAGAAAATACCTATTTTCACAGGTTCAGGATTACCTAATAATGAGCTAATTGGTCAGATAATCAGACAAGCAAGAATTGCTGAAGAATCTCAGGAAGAACGATTTGTAATTGTTTTTGGAGCGATGGGGTTGACTGCTGATGATTATATTTATTTTCAAAGATTATTCAAAGAAACTGGGACACTTGATAAAGTGATAATGTTCTCAAACCTAGCAAGTGATTCTGCAGCAGAGAGACTACTAACTCCACGTGTTGCCTTAACAACGGCTGAATACTTTGCATTTGATAGAAATTATCATGTTTTGGCAATCCTTTCTGATATTACCAATTACTGTCAAGCATTGAGAGAAGTATCAGTTGCACTTGAATCAGTTCCTTCAAGAAAAGGTTTTCCAGGATACATGTATAGTGATTTAGCTTCAATTTATGAAAGATCAGGAATTATCGAAGGATCTGAAGGTAGTGTTACTCTTTTGGCAAATCTTACAATGCCAAATGATGATATCACTCATCCTATACCTGATTTGACAGGCTACATTACTGAAGGGCAATTGATATTGGATAGATCGTTAAATAATAGGAGCATATATCCTCCAATTGATGTATTGGAATCTCTATCAAGACTTATGAAAGATGGTATTGGAGAAGGATTTACCAGGAAGGATCATCCATCCTTGAGTAATCAATTATATGCTCTATATGCAGAGGGGTTGGACAAGAGGAAACTAGCTGAAGTTATTGGTAGAAAAGAGCTCAATAGAAGAGATCAAATTTTCCTTGATTTCGCTGATAAGTTTGAGTTAACATTTACCAATCAAGGTGAACATCACAGAACCATAAATGAATCTCTTGATTTGGGTTGGTCTCTTTTATCTCTAGTACCACGTGTTGAACTAACAAAAGTATCTGAAGATATGTTAGACGAATATCTTCCTATGAAAGGAGGGACTAGCAGTTGAGAAAAATTATATCAGTTCCACCTACAAAGGATAATCTTCTGAAATACAAAAGAAAATTGCAACTGGTTGAAAGAGCCTATGACTTACTCCGTGAAAAATACGAAGCACTTCTTATGAAGCTACATATTATAACTGCAGAAGCTACACTACTTCGAGTAAAAATGGAAAAAAGCTTAAGCGAATCTTATATTGAATACATAAAAACTGAATCAGAATTGGGAAGGGATATGATTAATGTATTTTGTGAGACTGTTCCAAAAGAAGTTTCAATTGAATCTACTCCTTTGGAATACATGGGAGTGCTTTATTCAGATCTTGAGATAGATTATCTTCCTGAACCTTCGTATGGATTTTTTGGAATCTCTAGCTTATTATGGGTAACTGCTAGACGTTTCAGAGAATCATTTGATCTGATTATTCAGTTAGCAGAAATTGAGAGTTTAGCTTTCAAAATCATGAAGGATCTACAGTCTATTCAACTGAATTTAAATGCTTTAGACAAAATTTATCGAGTTAGATTTCAAAATACAATAAAATATATAGAAGATGTTATTGAATCTAACGATTTAGAGAATATTTATACCATCAAGAAATTGAAACAAAAGATGGAAATTAAAAACAAAAAGAAGAGAGGTGTTATCAATTAGGAAATCCTTAGTAGCTATTAGTGATTTTGACAGTGGTACAAAATTATTGAGCAGCATAATTGATTTCTTTGGTGATTGGGTAACAGAGATTCACCTCTTAAATGTAATAGATTCGGAAACTGTGGAGCATTTCGCAACTTTTCGAAATAAACCTTTAGAAGAAGTGTTAGAAGCTACAAAAGAGGAATATGAGAATATTCTGACTAAATTAGTAAACACTTATGCTAATTCTCATTTCTATATATCATATGATGTTAAGGAAGGAATAGTCTCAGAATCAATTATTGAAACAGCAAAACAAGAACAAGTTGATTTCATAGTAATGGGAACAAAGAGAGAAAAAATAGCAAAACGATTGCTAAAGAATCATGTTAGATTCGTCATTGAATTATCTAACATACCTGTACTTCTATTTCCAGTTTAGAGGTGATTAAAATGAAAGAAAAAAAGGCAGAAAAACAGATAGAAGATGCTGATAACCTCACACGTTTACTGGATAAAATACATACAGAAGCAAAAAAAGAAGCAAAGAATATAAAAAGAAAAGCAAAACTGGAACTAGAGAAGTTTGAAAAGGAAACAAATAGATTAGTTGAACAAGTTAAGGAAAGGGAAATTGGAAAGGAAATAGGGAGATTCGATTTCATTAGGAAAAGAACAGAAAGTGAGTATCAACAAAAAGCACGCAGAATATTAATACAAGCTCGAGAAAACTTGATTGATGAGGTTTTCGAACAAGTTGAAAAGGAATTTGCAAATTTTCGCTCGAAATCAGCTTACAAGAAATATCTCAAGAACAGACTAGAATCAACTGTCCAGAATATTAGAAACAAAGATATGAAGCTGTTAATTGATAAAAAAGATGAAAAAATCATCCAAGAAATAGTAAAAGAAATCAGCAAAACAAAAGAGATGAATATAATCATAGGAGCTCCAAGGATTCAAACAATTGGAGGTTTTATCCTTACAGATATTGATGAAAGAATTAAAATCGATCATACAATAGAAAACATGTTACTGGTTAGTAGAGATTCAATTAGAACAAAAATTAATGAACAGTTATTTGACTAGGTGATGAAATGGGCTTATTACCAAAAACCATGCTAGAAACAACAATAATAACTCCTATAGAGGATTTTCCAAAATTAATTGTAGCATTGGCAGAATCTGAGAAGTTTATGCCAAGGGAAATATTATCTATCGAGGATTTGGAAAATTTCTATAGCCCAACTAAATTGGATAACATACGCCAGTTAGAATCTTCATATGAAGATCTAATATCAATGATACCTGAACCTAAAGAAAAACTTCTCACAAAACTAATCAGGATTTACAAAAAACAACCTTCTATTGAACCTATTTTCATTAATTGGGAAAATTTGGAAGAATTAGAAATTCAACTAAAGAAAGAGATTGATGATGTAAAGAATAGCATCAAAGGATTGAAAGATGAGTTTCAGGAAAAAAATGACCTATTAGAAGTAAATGAACTAATCTCTAAAGGATTTAGACTATTAGAGTTGGAAAATCCTTATGATGTAAAAGATACTGAAAGAGCTCTTGTTGGTATATTAACTACTTCCAGAATTGATGACGCTGAGGAATTTGTAAGAGATATTAGTAAGAGTGAAGTTATCCCTCTTGTTCAAAACAAATTCCTAATCTATGCTCAAGGCAAAAAAGGCGAAATCTCAAAATTGGTAAAATCCTTGTCAACAGTTAGATGGTATGAACATAAACATGAGGGACCTGTTCATCTGAATAAGATAGAGATTAGCGAAGAACTAAATAATGATCGAATATTTTTAGAAAAAGAAACAAAAACATTAGAACAAGAGCTTAATAAGTTTGCAATTAGTAATAAAGAAAAAATCATGGCTTTGCGTTTATCTATTGAAAGCTATAACCACTTTCTGCACATTTACATATCAACGAAAAAGACCTCAAAAACCGCGATCTTTCAAGGATGGGTAGCTCAAAGAGATAAGAAAGCTGTGGAAAAACAAGTTGAAACATTCACAGAAACTGTGTTATTTTTTGATAAACCTGATGAAGAAGTCAAAAATGTCCCAATTGTTCCTGCGAAGAATGTCGTAGTAAGATCTTTTCAATCAATTGTAGGATTATATGGACTTCCTTCTTCTAAGGAAATTGATCCAACAATTTTCCTTATTTTCACCTTCAGTATATTCTTTGGAATAATGTTTGGAGATGCTGGTCATGGACTTATCTTCATACTTATCAGTCTTCTTGGCATATTTGCTAAAGGTTTGAGAAGAAGTATTAGACTAATGTTTGTCTTATTGTTTGCGGTTGGTTTCTCCTCATTCATTATGGGAGCTTTTGTTTTCGGTGAGGCTTTTGGATATGAACTGTCTGAATTGTTGGGAATACACACTTTGTTTGGAAATCACTATCCAATCTTAAGTCCAATCCACAATCTCACAGAAATCTTCAATCTTACACTAATTATTGGCTCAATCCATATTATTTTGGGATTGCTGTTGAGAATGATCAATCAAATCAGACATAAGGAATATGAGCATTTATTGAAGGAAACCTGGGCTCAAATATTTCTATATGCAGCGATCTTATATTTTCTAAGTTCTTTGGGAATTATCAATTTCGGCATAGATCCCTCTAGAATAATGTTAGTTGGGCTTATTTCTGTTTCAATAGGAGTAGCATTATCTCTATTAGGTCAAGGAATTGCTAGTATTTTCATCAAGGAACAAAGACAAGATATTTTACGAAAGTTTCTTGGTGGAATTGGGATGGGATTGTTGAATCTACTAGAATCTTTTAGTTCTTTCATAAGTAACACAGTATCGTATGGAAGAATGTTAGCTATGCTTATTGCTCATGTAGTATTCTTAAGCGTAATTAACGAATTAGCATCGTTGTCAGGTTTCATTTTGTGGGAGATTCTTATACTTATTATAGGAAACATTTTTGTCATCGTTCTTGAGGGGCTTCTAGTTTTCATTCAAACATTAAGATTACATTTCTATGAATTTTTCAGTAAATTCTACGAAGGGAGTGGAATACAACACAAACCAATTTTCGTATTTAACAAACAAATGGATCTGAATAAATATGGTTAACAGTTTATTGTTAGGAATAATAGGAATAGCAGGCACAATGCTAACAATCTTAGGTGCAGGAATACCATTAGCTAAAGGTGTACAAGCAGCAGCAGCTGCAGTCGCAGAAAAACAGAAATTGAATATGTTCATCTTAATTTATCTAGCTTTAGCTGAAGCTCTTGCTATCTACGGTTTGTTAATAGCATTTATCATGTACACCAAAATAAGCGACCCATTGCAAGGTATTGGAACTTTCACTGAAACACATGGTTATATCTACCTTGGTGCAATGTTTGTAATGGTTGTATCTAATCTTGGAGCTGCAATCACTCTAGCTAAAGGAGAACCTGCTGCAATTGGGTCTATATCCGCAAATTCTGAAGTTTTTACACCAAATCTAATATATCTAGCATTAGGTGAAGCTTTGGCAATTTATGGGTTATTGATAGCCTTCATTCTCCTAAGTATCGTACCCTAACAAGAAAAAAAAGATTATACTAGATTGATAATCAGTTCCCTGGTTTTCTCAACAGGGAATTTATACTCTTTCAAATACAAAAGTTTGGTTAAATCCTCAATTTGTGTCTCGAAATGCTTTAAATAACTCAATATGCTTAGAATTCCAAAATCATGATGGAAGGATTTCTCCATTACCTCTAATTCGTGTGCTCGAATACCAATTTCGATATGAAGAAACATCTTATCTTTTTCATAAAGTTCTATTCCTTTGGAAATCTTATCAATATTTAATGATTTCAAGATCTCCAAATCAGTTCGTAAATCTCTTACTTTTATTATTTCCTTGAGTTGATTTTTGTATGGAAATTCTTTAGGAAGAGGAAGTAATGCAAGAGCTTCGTTCACATCAACTTCAACAAAATCCGCTTTGAGAATAACGAGTAATAAATTCTTGAAAATTTCATGGTGCACAAAGAATTTTGCACTATCCCTTTGATTCCGTTTTAGTTTCTCAGCTCTTTCAAGTATCTGTTTCAGATAGAAACTATCAACTGCGAATTCAAAAGGCCAAATATCTCCAACTCTACTATACATCTGTTCAGCTACTTCAATTTCTTCACCGTATTCGGTTTCTTTCAGTTTCTCTATTAGATCTGCTAAATCTGTGCTTTGAAGTAGTTTTGATATGAATGCGGTTCTTCCCAACATTTCTTGACCTCGAAGATTAATAACTTCTCTAAGGTCTATATCAGCTTTTGAATATAGATATCTAATCAAACGTTGAATGTTCATTACTTCAAACTTTGTTGTATAAGATTCTAGAAAATCCTTCGCCCAGTCTGGTGTGTACTTGAGAATATATTCATACTGATCTATTAATTTTGAAGTCAGAAGCCGCTCAATTTCATGAGATTTGTAAGATGCTTGCTGTTTTAATTTCTCAGCAATGTCAAAAACCTGTATTTCACTAATGAAAACTTCATAAGGTTTATTTATTAAGTTGTCAAATTCTTCTTTAGAGATAAGCTTTGCATACTGCCCTTTAATATAGCTAGTCAAAAAAGAAATGTCTGGTGAAATATTTGACATCAAAAGAACATGAACTAATCCAACAAATAAAGCTTGCTGAACAACAAGCAGAACAATTGGTTAAAGACACTCAAAATGAGGTTAATAAGTTGTTGGAGAAGGCTCAAACAGACAGAATACGAAGCTTAGAAAGCGCAAAATCTGAAGCAAGAGAGATTCTGAAGAAGAAAATTGTTGAAGCAAGAGACACAACAAAACATGAGAAGATGGTAGAAGAAGCTCAAGAAGAAGCAGAAAAATTAACCATCGACACAAAAACCAAAATCTCTAAAGTTGCTAAGGAGATAACTAAACTTATACTCGAAGATGACTAAAAAGCTAAATTTCTTCATCGAATTCGATTTCTTCAAATTCAATTTCTTCTAGTTCCTCTTCTGTTTTCCCTTCTGCTAAGTCAATAAGATGATCTTTCACCATCTCTAGTAAATCTTTGAATTCATCTACGATGAATGGTGTATCTAATTCTGTTTCGTCTGAATATCCCCAAGTTACACCATAGCATGGAATTTTCAGTATATCTGCAACATAAACATCGTTTGGGAGATCGCCTATTATTACACCATTAAGCAGCGTTTCAGAATCAAAATGGGAGGTAATTAGATTCAACTTATCTTCACCAGCCAATACTAAATCGAATGGATTTTTGTTTCCAAATAATTTGATGAGTATCTTTTCTCTAGACTCTTCATCTTCCATCAATGGGTTTTGAGTAACAAGAACTAAGAAAACATTATCTAATTCTTTGATTTTCCATAGTGTTTCTTTAACATCAGGAAAAAGCTCAGATGTTTTTAGAAAAGATTCCTTTTGCATATTTTTCATCTTTTTCTGCTTCAGAAGAAGTTTCACGGGATTTACTGGATATTTGAAAAACATGTACATGCTCATTCTCTTCTTTGAAGCATCCTTATACATCTTTATTATTTGGTCTGTAGTAAATTCTTTTCCTAATGCTTCCTTAAAGATATACTTTGTCATTTCAAGTGTATCAACTAAAGTTCCACCAAAATCAAAAAATATCGGAATCCCATCTTTCATTATATCACTTCAGAGTAAAAAGAAAAAAGAAAGGTATTAGAAATAGTTTACCATCTAGAACCTCGTCGTTTTGATCTCCTAGTTTCCCTGTATCTTGACTTCAATCCTAATTGCAGAGTTCGAATAGCAAACAGAATACCTGCAATTGCTGGAAAGATACCAAAATAACCGAAAATACCTTGCACTGCGAGATAAATTCCTGCCAAACCTATACCACCAAAGAGGGTAGTTAATGCACCTACTTGCATCCAATAGGATACTTCTCTAGGTATTTGAGTAATGACAGTTCTTCCAGTTGCTGCATCAAGTGTTGCATTGAATTTCTTGTTAGCAACCTCAAATTCAATGAAATAGAATGGTATATGCAGTAGATAAACTCCCTTTACTTCAGGCTGATCTCTTACTTCCCCTATCTGAGCTAGTTCTTTGAGCATTAAGCCTTTATGAATATCTCTCATGGAAGCTGTTGCTTCTGCTTTTGCTTGATCTAAATTGAAAATACTTGAAACTACATCAGCTTTAACTTTTTCAGCTTCAAGAGCCTGGAAGTATCTTTTACCTCTAGTTGAAATCTCGAAGTTTATCAAATCATTATTAACTTCTTCAGCAGCATAGATGATGAATTCTCTTTCGTCATCAAATACTCCTTGTTCAGGTTTGAGTTTAATGTCTATGTTTCGATATCCTGATTTATATGGAAAACTATAAGTTGCGAATTCTCCGTTTCCTTTGTATTCTGTTCGGAGATGTACAGTAACTATGAAATAAGGATAAAATTTCAAATCAATTTTCTTGATATTAAGTGATTTATGCAAATCATCTGGTGCCCCTGGATACTTTAAGATATCACCAACTAATTCTGTACGAATTTGAGATACATCATATGATACGGGTAGCATGAAGTGTTCAATTAATTCAGTTATTTTTTTGAGTTCACTAGTTACACTACAATAAGGACAGGTTACATGCGATTGTGTATCTTCAAGTTCGAGAGGAGCGTTACAGTTTGGACACATTATACTTCTCATTTTAGCTCACCACCGATTTAGCTTTAAACGTATTTTTAAGCGTGAAGAATCCTATCACAGACGCTACTATCCCAGCGATTATTGGAACAGCAATTTCTCCTGGTAGCACAAAATAGCTTAGTGCTCCTGCACCACCAAAAACAATTAATGATAGCGTCAAATTAATGATTCGAAATCTTGTTGTTACAGGAATTTCTCCTATAATTACTCTACCGCTACTTCCTAGAATAGCTATTCTATAAGTTTCATCTTTGAAAATGTATTCTACTTGCCAAACAGGAGCGTGAACGAAGTATGTACCTGTGTAAGATAATTGTGTAGCACAGTCAAATACTTTAGTACAAGCACTTTCAGCTTTTCTTCTATGATCATCAAAAACAATCGTCTTTCCTAGCTGATTAGCTGCATCCATAGATAGTTCAGATGATAAATATTGAAAATCCTTTTCTGTACTAAGAAGTCTTTCTTGATTGAAAGGAACCGCTCTCGAGAATTCGGTAGTCACTAGCTCCTTTACTTTATCATATCCATAAATTGAACTACCCCTTCTCCCTAGAAGTGCATCAGCTCGTTTCTCTCGTATTTCATTATCTACAGGTCTATAAACTGTTACACTTTCTGTTACAGTACGTCGATTTTTGCCAGAACCAACAGTTCTGGTTTTTGTTTCAGTATACCTTTTATAACCAACATAATGAGTGTACGCATCAGTTGTAACGACCCAAAACGGTAGAAGAATTGGAGTGATATTAGTAATTTTATAACCTCTTATTCCTCTCATGAAACCTTTCTTTCGAATTAGATTCTTAACTACATCATGTATTTGTTTTTCAGTCATATTGTTTTCAAGAATATAGTGATCAGTAAATTTTGAACCATCTGCTAAACAAGCTTGACCACAAGAAATACAGTTAAAAATCGCATCTTCAGGAGTTACATCCATTGGTGCGTTACAATGAGGACATTGAAATTTTGTAATTTGGCTCATTAAGAACACAAATGTCAAACTGGAATATAAAATTTGGCTAAACGGAAAAGAGATTATTCTTTTTGTTTCTTCATCTCTTTCATCTTGTCTATGCTCTCTACTAGCGTATTTACCATCTTAGACAGCTTTTCGTATAATGGATCTTTTTCTGGGAAGATATATTCACCTTTTATTCCTAGCTCCATGATATCAAAAGATAATGGAAGGAAATCTAGAAAATCTATTTTATCTGGTTGATACATCTTGATTATTTCATCTCTCCAGCTTTCTAGAAGCTTCTTATTTTCATCTTTCAGCTTTGGTGGGAGCTGATTGAAAACAAAGAAATTGAGAGAACTTATATCCAGTTTCTTATAGATATCATTAAGCATCATTTTAGCTCCTTCATAACTAAAAGTCGAAGGTCTAACAACAAAAACTCTAGCATCTGCTATTGCAGCTGCATTAACTGATTCCATCCTATATCCTGGAGCACAATCATATACAACATACCTAAAACCCATTCTTAGTAGAAACTTTGTCATTTCATGTAGTGCAAAGAAAGAAAATTCCTGAATTCCTTCCATGAGAGATAACAATCCCTCTCCATATTCTATACTCTCTTTAGCTACAATTAGAAATAGATTTGGATCATCGGTTTTGATTAGTACTTCTTCTTTCACTTTTGCTTTTCCTAGAAGAATATCATTTATTGTAAACTTGATTTCTTTATCAGGCACATGGAAAATATATTGAATTGCAGGTTGAGCGATGTCGAGATCAATCAAAACAGTCTTGTTTCCCCTTTTAGCTAGTTCATGAGCTATGTTACAAGCTAAAGTTGTTTTTCCAGGACCCCCCTTCTGTGAGTGTAGAACGATAATATCTAATCTTGCTGAAGTTCTTGCTTCTATTTCATCTAGTAAAGTCTTTTCCATCATCTCACCGGATATAAGATAATTTTGTTTCAGTATTTGAAACAATACACCAATAAATACTGATTAATGTATAGTTAAAAACTATAATATAAGTTCTTTTTCCATATTATTCTGACCATCAGCAACCTTATATTTAACTATTTATAAGATGTTTTAGTAAAGAATTTGCAGATAAAATTACTTAAACTTCAAAGAAAGAAAACTATTCAAAACGGTGAGTAAATGAATATCCTATTTGATGAAACTCAAAAAGAGAGAGGAAAAATCTACGATAATTTTGATAAATTAGGAAAATTAATTGAGAAAGCGGGTCATAAAGTTGCAACTTATAGTACTTACCCAATAAAAACAAGTGAGATCTCGAAAGCAGATGTATTAGTATTCTTATGTCCAGATGGTTCCAAACTATACGGTCATGAAGTAAAAGCCCTTCTTAGATTCGTTGATGAAGGAGGATCATTAGCCATATTTGCTAATGCTGGAGGAGATAAAGGATTAAATACAAATTTGAATACTCTTCTGAAGCATTTCGATATAGAAATCATTGCAAATCAGATATTTGATTATCAGAACTTTGATCTTGAATTAGAAAGCAATGCAGTTGTTTCAAAATTCTATGAACATCCAATTACTACAGATCTTTCTGAAGTTACATTAGTTTCGAGTTGTTCACTAAACATAGGAAAAAATGTCGGAGAACTTGCAAGAACACAAGATACAAGTGATCCACCTAGTGCAACTGTAATGGCAATCACTTCTTATGGTTTAGGTACAGTTTTTGTTTGCGGTTCTTACTTAATGTTCTCTGATAAGAAATCAGGTATTAAGCTTCGTGATAACGAAAAACTTGCAAAAAACATTTTCACAAATATCGCTGTTCCAGCAATGAAAACTGTTAAGGAAGCAGAAGAAGAGGTTGTTGAAAAACCTCCTGAGAAGAAAGATAAAGCCAAAGCTAAACCACAAGTGAAAGAAGAAAAAGCAATCGAATCTCCAATTCAAAAACTCGATATGGTTAAGGAGGCATTAGATAAAGGCGAACAAGATTCTGTAAAAACTGAAGTACTCAAAGCAATGCAGACTCTTAAGGAAGAAATAAAGAAGCCAGTAGTCGAAGCAAAAGAACCTAAACTTCAAAAGGATGACATCTATGAAGCCATAGCAATTATTCAAGAATTAGAAAAGGATATCGAACTCCTCAAAGTTGAAGATCCTGGTTATAGAGATATTCTACTCACTGATATGGCTAGAAGAAGAGGAATAGACTATACACAAGTTATGCCTTATCTCGAAAAATTAAGAGAGAAAGAAACAAGAAAGAAAAGTAAACTTGAGGAGAAAATCGAGGAAGAAGTTGAAGCAATGGAAGTCGAAAGCATTCCAACCCCAACTCCAAT
>JAEOTK010000188.1 GCA_016839875.1 Candidatus Heimdallarchaeota archaeon | reverse complement strand
GTTTAAAATAATCTTGAATATCCTCAAGTTTCATGGTTCTTGAGAATATTATACACTAATATGTTTTTTTCTTGTCTGACAATAGCTTTTTTCAAATGAGGTGTTTTCGTAAATTCATGATTGATTATAGAGAATATCCTATTTCTATAAGGAATATATACTTTCAACTCAAAGTAGTAAATCTAGAACGCGCTAAGAATTTCTATGAAGATATTTTCAATTTTGAAATTTCTTGGTATAATGGTCCAGATGGTGGTTGGTGTGAATTTTATCTGCCTGGTCGAATTGCAAGACTTGGATTGAATCCTGTTGAACAAAATCATAAGTATTTACCCAACTCTGGTGTACTTACTTTCGATGTTCCTGATCTTGAGGAAACTAAAAAGTATTTAGAAGAGAAGAATATTGAGACTACTGATATTGAAGATATTCCAAAGATGGTTTCCTTTTTCCAAATGAAAGACTCAGAAGGAAATTCTTTACAGATTATAAGCGAACCAAGAATACAATAAGCTGTTAATCTTGTATCTCTATCTAGATTAAGAAAAATCTTTCTAGATAATTAATCATGTTTTCGAAATTCTAGCCCTTAAGCTGTGAGAATGGCTTAGGTTAAAGAATTCTTCCGACAAAATACGAATTACTCTCGTATTATTCTCGTAAAATATTCTTCATCTTTAAAAATAATTTGCGATAAAACTTATTATTGATGGTTGATATTTTACATTGATAGGTATGACGTTTTCAATAGTAGCTTTTGATCCAGAAAACAAAGAGTGGGGAGTCGCAGTTCAATCAAAATTCGTAGCAGTAGGTAGTATAGTTCCATATGCCAAAGCGAATGTTGGAGCTATAGCAACACAAGCTTGGTGTAACACAACCTATGGTCCAAATGGACTAGCACTACTTGAACAAGGATTGACTGCTGAAGAAACAATTTCATTATTAACTAAACATGATGCTAAAAGAGAACACAGGCAAGTAGGTATTGTTGATTCTTATGGAGATGTAGCTTCTTTTACAGGGGAGAAATGTTTCGACTGGGCAGGACATGTATCTGGTGAAAACTATACTTGTCAAGGGAACATTCTTGTATCTGAAGAAACTGTTTTTGCAATGTCTCATGGTTTCAGAGAAACAAAGGGAGATTTAGTAGAGAAGCTTCTAGTAGCGTTAGAAGAAGGTCAAGAAGCAGGAGGGGATAATAGAGGAAAACAATCTGCTGCTATCTTAATTGTAAAAGAACATGGTGCATATGATGGGGGAACTGATAGGTACGTTGATGTGAGAGTGGATGATCATGAACATCCTATAACAGAACTCAGAAGAGTGTTTGAACTCTACAATCTTTCTCTGCTTAATAGAGATGATCCTGATGATAAGGTTAAGCTAGAAAAAGATGTAATGAAAATAATCAAGGAAGTTCTAAAACTCGATGGGTTCTATGATGGAGAGATTGATGGCAAATATGATGAACAAACTAAAGTATCACTTACAAAATGGATGCATACAAACAATTTCGAAGTCAAAGAGAGAGAAGATAACTTCATGTGGGGTTCAGTATTTCGATATATAGAGAAGAGGAAAGAAGAAATAAGCTGAGAAATTCCCCATTCTTCAATGAAACAACCTAACTTATAAAGAAAATTATTTTAATACATACTTTCCTCTCTGCACTAATGAAAATTCCACATATAGCATTGGTATATCCTGTTCGTCAAGTTGAAAATGATTGGGAGTTCCTTCTACTGAAACGAACTGAAGAAACAGGAGGTTTCTGGCAGGGAGTAACAGGAAGTGTCGATGAAGGGGAACCACTCATCGAATGTGCTAAACGAGAACTATTAGAAGAGACCAGCTATATTCCTAAATTTATTTTTCAAACAGAGGAATCTTATAAACTACCTATAAAGGAAAAAAGCATACACCTATTTCCTGAGGGTACAACCGAATGGACGGAATTCTTATTCATAGCTCGAATTGAACAACAAGAAGATCCAGCTATTAAATCGGATGAACATGTAGCTTGGAAATGGTGTAGCTTTGAAGAAGCCTTTGAGTTGTTACACTGGCCAAATAACAAAGATGCATTGACAAAGGTTTACGAGTTTCTTAATGAAGAATGAAGAAGTAACCTTGACATTTCAACTAATTTACTCTTTTCTTGATCTCTTTATTAACTTTACAACAACCAAACTAGCTAGAATAAGTAGAAGACTAGCTATTGGAAAAGCTGTAGAATCAGTTGGGGTAGTTGGAGTAGTTGGAGTGGTTGGAGTAGTTGGAGTCGCAGGAGTATAATCATCATTAGATTCTAAATCAATATCTAGAAGATATTCTATAACATTCCAAGTGAAATAAGTATTATCTCTATTACTTAAAGCAAAATCGTAATCTGACCATACAGTAGCTGCAAATACAGCAATAGCAGATGTACTAGTTATTTCTATTCCAGCCAAGGGAATAGATGTTCCTCCTTGATTATTATTTGAATCGTCATGTATAACTACTGGTGCAGGTGAGTTTCTATCCGCTTGATAGAACATTTCTTCTCCATAGAGTAACCAGTGTACATCCGCAGAACTAGTAGTACTATAAAGAGAACATGGAGAATAGAATTGTATTTTTCTTGTTAGAATTTCTGTTATTTCAGTTGCTATCGAATCAGTTCCATATTCATCTGTGCTGCAATACCAATCTTGGTAATATTCAGGATCATTTTGATTTGTATACACACTATCATCATTTATTCTAATCTTAGTATCTAATACTTCCAATAGCTCTTCAATTGCATAATAAGAAGTATCATAAAAATCAGTTTTCCCAGTCAGGATAATTTTCCCTCCTGCTTGATACCAATTATTGATTGCATTAACTTCATCTAGCGTCAGATTTGTTCCCTCCATTGGTTGAGTAATAATTAATAAATCAATTCCAACAAGAGATAACGCTGTAATTTCAGCATCATTATAAACAACTTCCACGATATCTCTGTCTAAAGTGCTGACGAAACCAGACATTGTACCATCTCTTACATAATCATTATTATGATATCGATCGACAAGTACTTTGGCTACATCTTCAACAATTTGTATTTCAGGAGGGGTGAAACCATCTAGAGTATATTCCCAAACTGATTTTATTGCTCCTATTGCTCTCCCTAGTTGATCTTCAGTTAGTGATTTTATTGTTGAATTTGTAATAACAATATCATATTCATCACCTGTTGGATAGGCGTAATAAACATCCCAATAATAGCCATAAGCATAAGTAGCACAGTCAATTATGAATTGAACTGGATCAGAGATTGTACTATAATTTTCTGGTGAAATAACAAAGTCATCCAGATGATTATTTATATCATGCTCATAAGCAGGATGTCCTGCCCAATAGAGATACGTATGAACTGGTATGTTTATGTCTGATGTATAATGTGCGAGAATACCTAGAAAGAAAAAAACATTTCCCCACTCTTCATCTGCTGCTAAGACTCTAATATCATTTATTGTGTCATTTATTTTCCATGGTGCATTATGCTCTCCACCTACTGGATAGTAAAGATGATTATCCCAATCTTGCAAAACTTGATCAGGATAAGTGCTTCCTGCTATAACTTCAGGTAAATAATAATCAAAGACTTCCAACCATTCACTAGAAACTAAGTCATCAGCTGATTGAACTAGGAATTGATGAGTAAGCATTCCCCAAGCATGTGTATCTTTTATGTTTGTTTGAAAACCAACTTGACTTAAAGCGATTAATATTATTAGGACAAATGGGAAAGTTTTTTTCCAGTTCATGGCTTGCACTTTGACCTCCATTTAAAAAAGATTGTGAGCTGTACAAAAAAAAGAGAAGAAGGATTATTCCTCTTCTTGTTTAAAGGATTGAATTATCTGATAAGCTCTCCATCCAGCGTAAATTGCCGCTGAACTAAAGACTATAACCCCAAATACAAGGGCTGCAATAGGATTGATGAGAGCGTAAAATATCCCAGTTATAATCGCACTCATTCCTAAGAATCCTGCAAAGAGTCCAAGTGACGGAATCAACCATCCTCTGAAGACATATATTTCTGTTAGAATACCAACTTTCAAGCTCCTAAGATTCTCGTATTTTTTTTCAAGAAAATACTTGTTATTTTTCGTTCTTCCAATAAGCTTGAGTTGTTCAAGTCTTTGAAGGTGATATTGTGCATGGCTTGCTGTTTTTAATCCCAAATCTCTTTGAGTTTCTCTAATACCAATATCCTTCCCTTTCTTAACTGTATAAACAAAGACACGTAAAGCCGTTCCAGAAAGTGTAGAAATTATGTCTTCATCTGGTGTCTCAGTCATTCTTTTCTCTCCTATACTTCCATATGTGGTGCAAATAATGTCTGGAGTACTCCTACATACTCATCAAAAGCGCTCTCTGGAATTAGAACATCGGCTCCTATTAGGTTTTGCATAGCATTGAAATCCCCTTCCCAAGTAGTTGATTGATACAATATCAAACCATCTTGGTTGATATAAAGAAAGACTGCTGTATAATTTGCAAGATAGATCTCAGTAACCCATTTAATATCAGCAAGATCTCCTGTGCCAGGATAGGGGTCTTCTCCATAGGTTCCTACTCTTTCAGTATTATTAATAGAATCAAATAATCCTTGTGCTATTTGATTTACTTCATTTTGTGAGAATTCAAAAATGACAAAATCTAGTAAAGCGATTGAAAATGCACTAACATTCCAATAATAGGTTATGTTATCTCCAATTCTATTCATCTCAGCTGATATCAGATTTGGATGAATTGATGATGTTGCATTTCCTATCAGTTCTACATGAACTACTTCTGAAATGACACTCTGAATCTCTTGAGCCAAATTTGTTGAAAAAGGTACTTCAGGTCCATTTCCATTTGGATCTGGAACAGCAGGAGGTTGACCAAAGTAAATACTTACACCTACAATTGTTCCGATGACAATAGCTGCACTGATACCGATAGCTAATCCTTTCACAAAATTATTTCTCAAGTATCGTGCTATTGTTCTACTAAATATATTCTCTTTACTCATTTTTTTCACCGAAGTGTTAATTCACTTCAGTTAATTTAAGACAATGAACTCTTATAATAAAAGGCTTTGTACATCAAGAGCCAAAGAATGTACAAGGTTTTGTACAACTTCAAAGGAAAAACTATATTTAATCACCAAATAAAGTGGAACTAGTGATATGGATGAAAGTGGATGTAAAAACAACATCTCTAACAAAATTTGACGTTCCTCTAGTTCTCATTGGATTATTTGAGAAAGCAAAAGAGGATCCTTACGTTGAAGAAATTAAAGAACTTGTTAAAGAACAACTAGATCTTGGTGATTTTAAAGGAAAGAAAAATGATCTAACAGTTGTATATACTAAGGGAAAGATTGCACCTAAACGAATAATGCTTGTTGGTTTAGGGAAAGAAGAGAAACTGACTGTAGAGAACATCAGAAAAATAATAGGTAATGCCTCTCGAAAATTAAGAGATTTAGGTGTGAATACTGCAGGTATTTGCATAGATTATTTTACTAGAGAAAAACTAGATGCTGCAGAAACTGCAGAAGCTATCGTACAAGGAATGATTCTAGGTAGTTTTCAGAATATCGATTATAGAACAAAGGATTTGGAAAATTATAAGTTCATTGAAGAAATTTGTATATTCAGTCAAAAAGCTGCTGAAGAAGAAATGAGAAAGGGAGCTAATGATGGTAAAATTATTGCTGATTCTGTTAACTTCTGTAGAAAATTAGCTTGGGGTCCTGCCAATTATATTACTCCTACCAAACTAGCAGAAGAAGCTAAACGTTTGGAGAAAGAATTTGGTGTAAAGACAACAATATTTGACAGAGAAAAAGCTAAGGAAATAGGATTGACAAG
>JAEOTK010000187.1 GCA_016839875.1 Candidatus Heimdallarchaeota archaeon | reverse complement strand
TTTGTCCGTAAGCAATCCATCTTTCAGAAAAAGACATTCCAATTTCAACTTGTTTTTCAATGTATGATTCATCATATGGTTTGATTTCATATTCTGACATGCAGAGTTCTTTTCTAAAACACTTATATTTGTTATTAGTTTTGATTAAAATTCCAAAACAACTCTAATCTATCTTTTCTATGGTTCAGAAATAGAAATCAAAGGAAGGAGTAGAGAAATTTCGAACATAACTTACAACTTTTTTTTAGAAAAAACTTCTTTGTATCTAGATACTTATCGAAAATAATCTTTTAGAAGCTTTAGAATCATCTTTTTTGGTTTCAGTTAGACTGCTTTTCTTGATTCCATTCATCCTTTTATCAAAGCTGATAACTTCCATCCTTTCAGTAATTGGTGTTTCTAAATCAAGCTCTTTTATCTTATCTGTTTCACCTTGGAATTGCTCTTTTTCTGAAGCAATGGATGTTTTCAATCTTTCTAATCCTTTATCTTCTGCAATCTTATTAGCTTGTTCCATCAGTTTGGTAGCTTTTGCAGTATCTAGATCCACTAGTGCTAACTTAGCTTGGAGCATAAGAGTTTCTGCTGTTAAGATAAATGAATTGTTAGTAGATGCTAGAGAATAAAGATCTAAAACATATTTCTGCAATCTATTTAGTAATTCATTTTCTCCTGTAGATTGAAGTTCAATTATAAGTAAATCACATAAAGCTAGAATAGTCTTAATTTGAATAGTGTATTCTAAATCTTCAAGTAGAAGATTTTCAAGTATTATATCAGCTCGCATTCTTTCTCTAGGATTGTCACTTTTTTTCAGAATTAATGCATTTGAGAAATTCAACCTTTGTATTAGTTTCCTGTCTTTTGTATCTTTAGCTATTCTTTCTAGTTTTTGAAGATGAGAAGATGCAATTTTGATTTTATCTAGTTCAGATACAAAGAAGATAAGATTCGATAATGCATAACCTATCCATATATCATTTCCAAAATCCTCGTACATACTTAGGCTTTCTTCTGCTTTCTCAACAGCTTCTTGTTTCTCGCCTTTTTGCCAAAGGATGTTACTGATGGTTGAAAGAAAGGAAGCAATTTGTGGTTTAAAACCTGTAATTTGATGAATTTCTATACCTTCTTGTGAAATCCGTAAAGCTTCATCCAATTCTCCTTTTAGTAAATAAATCTCAGCTAAAGAATCTAGTATTTCATACCAATGTTCAGGTCTTCTCAAATTAAGTATGGAATATGCTTCCTCTGAGAATTTTGACGCTGAATCCAAATCACCCTTTATTAAATAAATCGAACCTATATCCCAAGAAATCCAAGTAACAGCTATTTCATTATTTATTTCTTGGAAATAATCATAAGCCTTTTTATGATATTCCAAAGATCTATCATAATCTCCTTGAGAGAAGTAGTATGCTCCCAAATTAGTATTATTCATCATTATTCCTATTTCATCATCTAGTTCTTCTAGAATTCTCAATCGAGATGAAATGAGATCTAAGTAATCATTGTATTCTCCTTTAGAGTAATATGATGATGCTATACCAGCTAATGCGTAAACTACTCCTTGCCTATTACCGATCCTTTCATGAAAAGCCTGCAATTTTTTCCAATAGACAAAGCTCTTATCTAGTTTCCCAATTCTTCCATAAAAAATACCTATGGTATTTATACAGTTATGTAAGAAAATAAACTTGTTAATAGAGCTAATTTTTTCTCTTTTTTCTTCAAGTTTAAGTCTTTGTTCAATTGTTTGAATTCCCTTTTGTAAATAGTCTTCAGGAACTTGTAATCCAAAAAGACTGTGTATTGAAGGAAGAGTTGCTTTTAACCATATATACATTGATTTCTTTTGTTCTAGAAGCTTCGGGTCTTCCCCTTTGATTTTTTCATAAAGAATCTCTACCTCTTGAAATAATTCAAAAGCTCTTTCCGATTCATAAAAATCTTGAAAACTCCAACCATAATATAATGTAGAGTCAAACAGAAGATCTAAGTTCCCTATCTTTTTACTCTCTTCATATGCTTCCTTGGCCAATTTATTGCATCTCTCAACACTCTCTAGATCTCTCACATATCTATAGATAAAGAGATTATTTTCAGCAATAGCTTGAAATAATTTGGATCTTATTCTTTCTTCAGGAATGATTTCTTTCTGTTCTAGAATTGTATCACAACGACGAATAACCTCTTTGACTCTACCTTTGACTAAAATTTCTTCAATTTCATCTAGTTCTTTTGTGATAGCAGATGTCAATGTATTCACCTTGTGAATCAGAATACTATTTTCTTACTCAGTTATAACTTTTATTCAGAAATGTGTAATTACGTTCTATATATACCCCTAAGGAAATTTCTTGACTAAAACTGCAAAAAAACTGCAATTTTTCTCAGAAGTGCTTTATATATCGATGTGTTACCCCCATTAGACATGGTGAGTCCACAATGGCAGTTGAAAGCGTGGCAATAAAAGCCGAGGAGAAGTTAGGAACTTTCCTAACTCCCTCTGATTTATCACAAATATTAGCCCCTGGCTTACGTAAGGCTAGTGTTGTAAAGAGTTACTTTGTTGACGCTGAACTCGAACGTGAGAACCGAATTATGGAGTTTGCTACTCAGTTAAGCAACATTTTCCTCGAATATTATCCTGGCAAATTAGTCACTGAGGTTCTTCTGCAATTTCAGAAGCTTCTTCCTGATTTCCTTGAGGATTATGGTAGCAAATACTTTACAAAAAATCATATAGCTAATCATTTCTTAGCTTTGTTTGATTATCGTCTTAACATGGTTGGTTCTAAACTAAGTCCTAAACATATAGAGGAAGTTCGAGATCTGTTAGCAATTAAAAAAGGAAAAACTTTCAGTTTCTTTAGTATGAAGAAAGTCCAGTCACAGTTATTTGCTAGTGGCTATCTTCAGCGTAAGAAGAGAGAGATATTCAATCCTATGCTCAAGAACAAAGTATCTCAAATTGTTAATGATTTGGCAATAATCTTTCCTGATTATGAAGAAAAACTGGATCTTTTGCAAGAGTTAGCATTTGGTTTAATTGATGAGCGTCACATCCCTCGGATAAATATTGATGATGCAGCTCTTGTAATAGTTTCTTCATTATTGCCTTATTACATCTCAGATAGAGGCGTTATGAGCACTGTCTGGGTGATTTTGGGAGATCAATTTGACATAGAGTTAGAATATCTGAAAAGAAAGGTTTACAGATATCGTTCTCAACTTAAGAAAAAGAATCAGAATGGTCAATCGGGTTTGGGTAAAAATAACGTGGAAGATAGAGGAACAAGCTATGAGCGTACCTCCAATACTAGCTGATATGTACAATTCGTTGGTCGGGATATTTACAGGAACGGTTAGAATAACTTTTCTTGTTATCCTAATTATTTTTTTATCTAAATTCTTATGGGACATAATAACTGATTGGCTTTTCAAGAATATCAAGAAATATTTGAACTATCTAGCATTTCCTGGAAGCTTTATGCATCAACTCTGGCATGTGCTTGTTATCAAGCTTCTTGGCTATCAAGTTAGAGTAAATTATCATATGTCTTTCAGTTTGAGAGATGTTTCTTCAGCAAGTTTGTCTGGAGAACTGAAAAATGTGTGGCAAGCTTTTTTCATAGGAATTGCACCTATTATGAATTTTGTATTTGCTGCACTTCTTATTTACTTCCATCCTGATATCAAGGCATTCTTTATCTGGGTGGAATTCCCTCAAGGTCAATGGGTAATTGCATACCTTATCTTCTGTTTGATATATTTCGGAATGCCTGATTTTGCAGACCTAATGCTCCCTTTCACTACTGCTACAGCGAGACACGCTGAGCTAATATTCCTATTCATCGTTGGTTTTTTCACCTTCGTTATCGCAACCGCAGTTTGGGGATATTTCATCCCCTTACTTAACTTCATACTTTATTGTATAGTCCTCATCTATCTTGCTGAAAAGAGATACTTCGAGAAACGAAATATCAAACCTATTAGCAAAGGTTTTGAACCTCCAAAAACGACGGAAGAGAAGCCCGAGTTAACCACATGATGTTTCACAAATATTTTTATCTTTAAATCACCTTAATTGAATGTATCACACACCGAACTTGGAGAAAAAAGATGAAACTTCCAGTCACCTTTGAATCAGCAGTAACCTCCTCTAATAGAGTTACAGTGCCTACTTGGCTTTCATTTGTTGAAGAAGGTGATAGACTAGAAGGTTTCGTTCAACTTCTAGATGATGACACTTCATATCCTTTTGATAAAAAAATCTCTACTACACGTCATATCACTGTTGGTTACATCAGAACTTCTTTACCTGATAAGAAACTACCTTCAAGACTTCGGATTACTATTCAACGAGTTCATAAAACTACTTCTGAAGGATTGAGTTTCAATCTTATTGGCTACAAAGAAGAGGGTGGGAATTATCTCATGAACTACTCTACTGCTAAACCTTCCTCATCTGTGCAATTCAAACTTGACACCTATACTGAGGAATTGGTGGAAAAATACTTCCTTCTTCCGGATAAAGATATCAGCCAGTTTGTTGAACCAATTTATGAGGAGGAAGAGAAGAAGTGGATCATTCCTATATTTGTTCCAATAGAAGATGAGATGGGAGCTCAGATTCCAGTTATCATTCACTTTGTTCTATCTCAAGACAACTATCATAACTACCTCGAATCTATGGAGAAAGTGTCTAAACTTATCTTGAGATTTAGTAACTGGATGTATGATGTTAATGACTTCAATACAGAGACATTATCGAAGTTATCATCGCAATTTCAAGATATCATCGAGAAACAACTAGAACCTGAATATTTCGAAATGAGAGCTGTTCTACAATTACCTAAAAATGAGAGAGAATTACTTCTAATTGCATTGAAAGAGCATCGAAGCGGAGGAATTATTCTTAAAACCCTAGCACATCAAGTAAGAGACTCTGAGCAGAATGTGCAAAAAACTGTTAATGATTTAGTTCAAAGAGGAGTTTTAAGAAAATTTGTTGAAGAAGGACAAACTATTGTAGACACTCTTTGGGTTACCTAAGGAATAATTTCTGTTGTGTTGTTATATTTTGGATAGTCAAAAGCATCATAAGTAATAGTTCCATTTTCAATCAGTTGAACTACCTCATTTTTGATAGATTTTAGTTCTTTTATGAGATGTTTAACTGTTGAACAAACCATATCAAAACCTTCACTTCCCCAATGTTTGTATAGATTTGCAAACAGACATCTTCCTCCGCAAAGGTCGAAAACATCACAATCGGGACAAGGTTCTGAAATCAATGCTGAATTGAGAACTTCAGTTGGTTCTGATTTATTTAAATTTCCAACAACCGATTTCTCGTATTCTGGTGGTAAGGGGCAGAACGTTATTTTTCCATCTGTTCTAATTGCAAAGCTTCCTAATCCTGCATCGCAAGGGAGATTAGTTTTTGTGTCATTAAGTATGTGCCTGAAAATTCCTAAGAATGGAACTATTCCCTTAACCTCTCCTTCTTTCATTTCATTTAACCAGTATTCTACTAGTTTCGAAATTCCTTCATTGTAATGAGTTGTCCAAGCTGGAAAGTCCTTCCATCTCGCTTGAATGTCATCATCCCATTGACAGTCGATTTGCCAATGAACATGATCAAAAGTTAGTTCTTCCGAATTGAGTAAATGAACAACATCAGAGTAGATATCAGAGTTTTCTGAAACTGCCATTCTTGCGATTAAATCTCCTTTGAATCCTCTTGAACGAATACTTTCGATGTTCTCTACTATTTTTTTGTATATTCCC
>JAEOTK010000030.1 GCA_016839875.1 Candidatus Heimdallarchaeota archaeon | reverse complement strand
GTCTAGCTTTTCTTGGAAGTGTTTTATATCTAAATATCCCAATTACTGTTTATTTCAGTTACAACATTGCTTCTGCAAGATTACCATTCCTTGCTCTTCTTCCGTTCTTTTTTGAACTTCTTTTTAGGATTTATCAAAACAAGAGGATCAGGGATTTCATATGGGCATCATTATTTTTTATTTTCGTCTTGTTTCTGCATAGAATGTCTATGGTATTAATAATGCCACTTCTTTGCTCAGGACTCTATCTAATCTACTACCATCTTAAAATCAATGATAAAGTAAACAAGAAATTTGAATTTGATGTAAATTCTTTTGTTAAGAAATATTATCCTTTGCTGATAATTGGCTCTTTGGTTATTTTGTTTATCATTAATTTCCTCATCTTAGATTTACTAGGCTTAGCTCAGATTTCTAGAACAACTTTTGCAAAGAACGGATTCCTAAATCATGCATTATCTGTAGTACTTTCTGTTTTCTTTGATAGATGGGGTTTTATTCTAATAATAGGCGCAGCATCTTTAGTTTTTATGTGGAAATTTGGAATAGAAGATTCAACTTTGAATAAGGGAATCTGTTATTTGTTACTTATACAAGTCCCTCTGTTTATCTTTATGAATGGTAGTTATACACCTTATCTTCTTGCGTTTTTCCCATTAGTATTAATTTTAGGAATGGTGAATGAGTTACAGGATAATAAAAAGATTAACAAGAACTTAATTGTTTTTCTTCTACTTCTAATTAACGGAAGCATCCAGCTTCTTTACTCAATAGTTGTAAACTTCACATTCGCAAAAATCAAAGTCTACCTTATACTATTTCCTATATTTGGGTTGATACAAATAGCTGCTGCTATAGAAATACGATTTAAGATTACAGAAAAGTTAAAGATTCCAATGAAGAAAAATGGACAACTAAAGAAGTATCTTCTTCCAGCAATCATCCTCTTTCCTATATTGACATATAGTTTCTTCTATGTAGACTTTCAGACTACTTATCTTCACAGTGATGATCCATTTTATTATGCAAACACATTCACAACAGAAGAAGACAAACAAATTATAGAATTCTTCAGTCAAAAAGAACCTTGGGTCTTTGCATGTGCTTCAAGAGCATTAGGGGGACGAATTGCAGGTAATACTGGATGGAGAGATATTGCGGATTTACATGGATTATCTTTGCTTGTTGTTAATTACTATACAAAATCCGAAATTATAGAAGCTTCCCAAATAAAATCCCCTTTCCGATGGTATCAAACGCATATCTATAGTTCAGACCTTCCTCTTGGAATCACTTTCTTTAATGATATAGTTTCACAAAATGCTACAGCAGACAGAAATATTGACGTTCTCTATGAACTTAATCTAAATTATTTCATAAGTTTCAAAGACAGTAATATCACTGAAACCTTTGTCAATAACTTCATTGAATCTCCATTTATAGAAACATTGCATCATATTGCAGATCCAGTTTTTACAACCGAACAATATGTTATATGGTTAATTTCCTGAAGCATTCAGAGAACGATTAAGATAAACTTATATTTCAGATTAGAATTAGGAAAATGATGTAGAATGCAGATTTTTATTGGAGGTACAGGCAGGTCAGGAACTTCAATTGTAGGAAGAAGTCTAGGTGAACATGAAGATATTTTTTATCCGACACTCAAGATGAGAAAAAGAACATTCGGTCCGGAAATGAGGTTCCTAATTGATCCTGATGGGTGTATAGACTTGATCAACAATCTCTCTGTAAACTGGTCTCCTCAAAGAGCAAGTGAATCACTAAAGCGATTTTCAATTTTAATTGGAAAAATCTTCAAAAAATCATACTTAGGGGGAAAATATCTTAACTATATTTTCGCTAGAGTGCTATTACCCAAAGTAAAAATGACAGGTCCAAGTTACAGTTTTTCATTTCTGGGAGATATTTTTCCTAGAAAAAGAGTTTTGAAAATAACGAAGGATTTTGTTGAAGAACTAACAGACACAGAATTCTCTGGAAATTGGATAGGAACAAAATCATGGTCATACAAACCAACGATTTTTAGTGTTAAGCAATTTGAAAAACATGAGATTGCTATGAAATGTGGTCAATTTATTCAACAAATATTTGAGAGCAAAATTAAGGAACTTAATAAAAACAACTGGGCTGAATCTACTCCTTTCAATGTTTTGCATGCAAATCATCTAATTGACATGTTTCCTGAATGTAAAATCCTGCATGTATATCGAGATCCTCGAGATGTAATAACTTCCTACTTAACAAAGAGATGGGGAGGAAAAGAAGTAACCGATATTCTACTATGGATGGAGAAATTCTGGGATCAATGGTATAAGGTAAAACAAGACATTCCAAAAGATAAACTCATGGAAATAAAAATGGAAGACTTAATAGCTGACCAAAAAGGTACATTATCTGATGTGATGAATTTCCTAAATCTACCAATCAACAAGCAATATCTCACTTCTGTTAAAAAAATTATAAGATCTGGTAATATCGGAAGATGGAAAACTGATTTAGAAGTTAAAGATCAAAAAATGATTAATGAGAAATTCGATGTTCTTCTGAAACAACTTGGTTATTAGGCTGGTTTCAATTTCACCTAATATTGGTAAAACTTAACCACATTTCTCTCTTTCATAAATGTTAAAAACAGTAATAATAAATTCTTGATATAGCACATACTTAACCATCTGAAGGTTTTTCATAATGAATATACTCATTGATATCTTGCACCCTGGTCAGGTTCATTTCTTTAAAGAACCTATAAGAATCTGGAAGGAGCAAGGTCACAATGTATATGTTGTTACTAGAGATATTAAGATGTGTAGAGATTTATTAGATTTCTATCAAATTGATTACTTCTTTGTAAAGAAAGCAAAGAATCTTTTTGGATTAGTATTTGAGCTTTTGAGAAGAAACTTGAAATTATTTAGACTAGTAATCAAGTTGAAAATTAATGTACTAGTTGGTATTGGAGGAATTAGTATTTCTCTAGTTGGTTTCTTATCAAGAAAACCAAGAGTAATTTTCACTGATAGTGAATTTGCTAGGATAGTTAATTTCATATCTTTTCCTTTGGCAACTGTGGTTTATACACCTTCTTTCTATATCGATGATATTGGGAAAAAGCATGTTAGATATTCTAGCTTACACGAATTTGCATATTTGAATCCAAAGAAATTCAAACCAAATGATGAGATATTAGATGAACTAAATCTCAAACCTAATAACTATTTCATAATTCGGTTGTGTGATTGGCAAGCAAGTCACGATTTGAATCAAACAGGTTTTTCTGATATAATGAAAAGAGAGATTATCGAAGAATTGGAAAAAAATGGTAGAGTCCTAATATCACCAGAGGGTAGCTTACCACAAGAATATGAGAAATATAGACTGAAAATTCGACCTGAGCAAATGCATTCTCTATTAGCATTTTCAAAACTGCTCGTAACAGAAACACAGACTATGACCTCAGAAGCAGCAATTTTGGGAGTTCCAGTAATTAGATACAACACTCTAGATAAGAATGAAAGAATGAAATCTGGGAATATGATATATCTTGAAAAGACTGGCTTAGTGTACAATTTTGTGGATGAAGGGAAGGCTTTCTCTAAAATAAAAGAAATATCTAGCAAAGATTTCGACCAAGAGTTCTGGAAAGAAAAAAGAGATCAAATAACCAAAGAACTTATTGATCCTATACCATTGATTGTTGATTCGATTAATCTCCCACATAGCAAAAAAGGGAAGAAAAAAACAAACAAGAAAGAAAGCAAATAGATTTCAATAAATTTAAAAACATTCTTTTGTTTTAAATATTGATTGTATGATACCTAGAACAACTGTGGATATTGGCGCACAGGAGAGAGAGGCTATAGAGAGAGTTCTGAATAGCGGTCAATTTGTGAAAGGAAAAGAATGTACACTTCTAGAAGAAGAATTTTCAAATTATCAAGGAGTTAAATATGGTGCTGGAGTAAATTCAGGAACTTCAGCTTTACATTTGTCTCTTTTAGCTCTTGATTTGCAACCTGGAGATGAAGTAATTACAACTCCTAATACTTTTGCAGCTACTGTTAATTCGATAATAATTGCCGGTGCAAAACCAAAATTCGTAGATGTAGATTCTACAACATTCAACATGGATGTTGAAAAACTAAAAGAAGCAATTACCAATAAAACCAAAGCGATTATCCCTGTTCACCTATATGGTTTAATGGCTGACATGGTATCAATTTCTGAAATTGCTAAAGAAAAGAACATCTTCACTATAGAAGATGCATGTCAAGCTCATGGAGCTGAATGTCAAGGAAACAAAGCTGGTATACTTGGAGATTTAGCTGCGTTTTCTTTCTTCCCAACAAAGAATGCAACAGTAGCAGGAGATGGAGGAATTGTAGTCTCAAACAATGAAGAATTAATTAACAAAATAAAGAGTTTGAGAGATCATGGGAGAATAAATGGGGAACACAAAATTGCTGGATTGAACAACAGATTAAGTGAGATTCTAGCAGCAATTGGACGAGCTCACATCAAAGGTCTTGAAGATTTTAATACTCATAGAAGGAAGATTGCAGAGACATATAGTCAAGGAATTGATGAAGTGGATCAAATTAACCTGCCTTTTGAACCTGAAGGTTACAAACATGTCTATCATCTTTATACAATCAAAACAGAAAAGAGAGATGAACTTAGACAGTTTCTCAAAGAGAACAATATTGGCTCCACAATAATGTATAAAGATAAACTGAATGAATTAGAATATGTAAAGCAAATAACTACTTACCAAGAATTACCTGTAAATGACAAAATTAGCAAACAAATCCTCTCATTACCAGTCTCAGGTTCATTAGAACTCGAAAAAATAGAAAGAGTAGCTCAAACAATTAACTCTTTCTTCAAAGGTGATTAAATGAACAAGAATAAAACAATTGGATTATTAATTATATGTGCTGGACTTCTGATAGGTGCAATTTTTCTCATATGGATTATTATACTCCCTGCAGTGGGTGTAACCGATATAGCTTCTACTAGTTTCTTTAGCGGATATTGGGGAATTGCAGTTTTTACAATTCTGGAAGTAGCTGTTGTAGTCATACTTCTGATATGGATAGGTTCAACACCTCTAAGAACAAAAAACAAAATCGAAAAAACTGAATAGAAACTAATTTTTATTCAGTCTAAAGTTCATTTTCCATTTTAGAGCATTAAATAGAATTGGGAAGAATCGTTTTATGTAAGTACCAATAACTATCTGGCTTTGACGTTCTCCAGATAAGTAAATAGATCGTCTGGGGACATCTTTTATTTTCAAGCCATAAGCTGCAATTCTTATTACGAAATCTGTTACATATCCATATGCTTGACATGCTTGAGACCAGTCGATCATATCAATTGCTTCTTTAGAGATGGCTGTGTATCCATCTTGAGTATCAAAAACATGGAAGGTTCCTGCACAAGTGGATGTTAAGATTGACAAAGCAATATTCCCTATAAGTCTCTTAAAAGGCATTACTCCAAAGGCATCTACTAAGAATCTATTACCTTTTGTATAATCCGCTTCTCCATCAATTATCGGATCAAGCAACCTATTCATTTCTGTTTGATCCATCTGATTGTCCCCTCCTATCACAACTGTAGCCATGTTGCCAAGTTCAGAAGATTTTAGGTAACCACTGATTATTGCCCCGCCAGGACCTATGTTTTCTTTATGCTTTATGATATTTATTCGAGGATCTTTTGCTTTCTTGTCTTCGATTACTTGCCTAGTGTTGTCAGTACTACAATCATCAACAACAATAACAGTATCAACAAAATCTGGAACATTATCGAGAGTGGGTTCTATCAGCCTTTGCTCATTATAAGCAATAATCACCAAACCAATTTTTGACCCGCGATACATTTTAATCACTTATATTTCACTAATGCTTTTCGTTCGTTTGATTCAATCGCCTTGTGAATTAACTGAACTGCTCTTTTTCCAATAAAGGCATTAGCATTATATTTCTTTTCATTCTGTGATTCTTTTACAAAATGTCTGATTTCTTCTAATAAAGGTTCTTTGAAATCAACACTAACCTCAAATTCTCCTCCACTAACGACATCAAACCGTTTTTTACCTTCTTCTTCTATTTTTTTAAGATATGATTGATGTAAAATAATCTTGTTTGGTACTGAGAAATTAAGTGATGCACTTCCCAAGCTTCCAACTAATTGTAGTTCTCGGAGTTTTCCTTTAGAAGGATCAACCCAGCTTTCAAAAGAATATGCTGTAGTTTTTCCAAATTTTTGAATAATAAGAGCTGTTTCTTCTTGATTATCGAAATAGTAATTCATATCTGCAAAAATATAATCGGGATCTTGATCTCCTAGAAGAAAGCAATTGAGGTCAACTTCATGGATTCCTAATGCTAACATGACACCCATATCTTTTCTTGGAGTGGTAAGTGTCTGTCTTCGAACATTGATGTATAAGATATCACCGAACTCACCTTTATCGATTCTTTGTTTAATTTCTAAAACTCCAGGATGAAATCTAAAAATATGACCAACCATGACACCTGAACCTGTTTTTTCGGATGTAGATATCAGATCATCACATTCTTCTATAGTCATTGCCATTGGTTTCTCAACCAAAACATCTTTTCCTGCCAACAGGAACTCTTTTGTCATTGAATAATGAAGTGGAGAAGGTGTTACTATTGAAACCATATCTAGTTTGCCATCTTTAAGAAGATCTTTCCAATTTGTTGTTGTTGATACCTCATCATATTTTTCAATTTCTTTGATGATATTTTCATTTGCATCACAAACCACTATACTATCAACTTCTCCTTGATCTCTCAATTTTTTCAAGGATTTTAAGTGATTTTTTCCCCAATACCCAGTACCCAGTAATCCAACTTTAACCATTTTATTCACTCATACGGATTTTTTCCAAGAATGCCAGTGTTGCATTCAAGTTCTTTAGTTTTCTTTTCAATCTTAGCAGGTACACCGAACGCAACTCTTCCGTCGGGAACATCTTTTGTAACAACTGAACCTGCACCGATAAATGCACCTTCCCCAATTGTTACATAAGGGAGGATAGTGCAATTTGCACCAACGATTGCATTTTTCTTAATAACAGGACCTTTTAGACATTCCTTAGCTTTTGCACATAAAGGATGATAAGCATTGGTCATTACAACATTTGGTCCGATCCAGGCTTTCTCTTCTAGGTGTGTATATTCTGGAATGAAAACATTTGAATGAATTCTCACATTGTCTTCTAGTATTGCATCTCTCTCTATGACTGAATGTGTTCCTATACTTACATTGTTACCAATTCGATTATTTTCTCTAATTAGTACATTATGTCCAGTATGACATTTTTTGCCAATCACAGTGTTTGTATATATTGCTGAGTGAGAACGTATGACTGTATCATCGCCAATTATTAAGGGTTCAATTTTCTCTACTTTTGGGATAACCCCGAGAACAACATATTCCCCAATTTTGACATTTTCACCCAATTCAACATATTCGCTTGCTTTAGTCCACATCTAAGACCTAGCAAAACTATTTTTCTGGTTTTTTAATTCTTTTTATAGCGCAACTTAAATTATTCAAGAAATTATGATAGGTTTAGTTTCTCAAATTTTGAATTTACTAAACTTTGAATACTCGAATTTTTTAGAGAAAAACTCTTTTATAATCAGTTTTACTCTATTTTAGTTAGGTTTAAATCATTAAAAAATTGAGAACTGTTTAACTTAAAGGAGAGAAATTATGAAAGGCGTTGTACTTGCTGCTGGATATGGCAGTAGATTATTACCATTAACTAGCTTCAGACCCAAAAGCATGCTTCCAGTTGCAGGAAAACCGATACTTCATCGCTCCTTGGAATATCTCCAAAAAGAATGTGGTATAACTGAGATAATAATTGTAGTTGGATATCAGAGAAATGCTATAATGGACTATTTCAAAAATGGTCAAGAATTTGGTTTAGATATCTCATATGTAGTACAAAGATTTGATCAAACTAGAGGTTTAGCTGCAGCAATAAATCTAGTAGCAGATCGAATTAATAATGACTTTGTAGTCCTTCTCGGTGACAATCTCTTTTCTGCAAATCTAAAAACAGTTATTGATGTGCATCTTTCATCTGATGCTTCAGCAACTTTGCAAATTGAAGAAAATCCAGATCCCAGTAGATATGGTGTTGTTGAGCTTGATGGAGATAATATTTTAGGAGTTGAAGAAAAACCTTCCAAACCTAAGAGTAATTATGTTATAACTGGTTTTTATGTATTCTCTCCTGTAATTTTCAACACATTTTCTGGTTTAACTCCTTCAGCACGAGGTGAATATGAACTATCTGATTCAATTCAATCTCTTATTGACAAAGAATACAGAGTAAAAGCTGTCAAAATGGAAGGTTGGAGACATGATATTGGATATCCAGAAGATTTACTTGAAGTCAATCAACATTACATGAATGATGATACTCATACAATAATGGGAGAAATAAAGAACTCAACCATCAACCCACCAGTGTATATAGGTGAGGGATGTGTGGTTACAGACTCAGTTGTTGGTCCATATGTAATGATTGAGAACGGAGTAGAAGTTTCGAATACCGAACTGAAAAATACAGTTGTTCTTGAGAAATCAAAAATTAGACGTTCTCTTATCTCTGATTCAGTAATTGGATCAAATAGTCAAGTTGATGGTCTCAAAGCTCATTCACTTAAAGTGGGAGACTACTCTGTTATTTCAAATGGTACCATCGAATAATTGATTACTTAGCTCCTTCTAACCAACTAATATACTTCTTAATACCTTTATTGAGATCGATACTTGGTTTGTAACCTATAAGAGAGGTAGCTTTAGTTATATCAGCTTGAGTATAATCTACATCTCCTAATTGTTTTTCTCTATACTCTACCTTGGCTTTATTCTTAATTTCAACCTCAATTAAATCAATTAAATTCATAATTGATACTGATTCTCCGCTTCCAATGTTAATAACCTCGTAGCTGAATCTCTTCTCTAAAGCAAGACAGATTCCTGTTACTACATCATCAACATAGGTATAATCCCTCGATGAAGTACCATCACCATAGACTTGTATTTTTTTATTCTCAATTATTCCATTTATGAAATTTGAAATTGCCATTCCCATCCTTTGTCGAGGACCATAAACTGTAAAGAAGCGGAGAGCAGTAAAATTTATTCCGTAGAGTTCAGAGAAATTTCTTCCATAGATCTCACAAGTTATTTTACTTAATCCATATGGGGAAATTGGATTACATTCCATGTTTTCTTTAAGAGGTATGCTATGATTGCCATAAACTGAAGAAGAACTCCCAAAAATAAAATCTGTTATACCATATTTGGAACATAAATCCAGCAAGACCAAAGTTCCAGAAATATTATTATTATAATATTCCAAAGGATTTGTTACTGATTGTCTAACACCTGTTTTTGCAGCTAAATGTACGATTTTATCAAAATTATGATTAGAAAATATATCTTTAATTTGTTTATAATTCATTATATCTTCATTAAAGAAACTGAAGTTTTCAAATTCGGAAAGATGTTCAAGATTTTCCTTCTTATAGAGTGCATTTTTGTCTCTATCAAGATTGTCTATACCTGCAATTATGTTCCCTTCTTTTAGCATTCTCTCTACAAAATGAGAACCTATGAAACCTGCACAACCTGTAACAATTATGTCCATTCATCTCACCAATCTTCTTTCTGTTTTTAAGGTTCTTGTAATGCAGACATTTAGATTTAAATAGGAGAAAAAAAACTTTGACTTGTAAAGGGGTGGCACACGTAATGTCAGAAGAAATTGATACACTTACTGCTGAGGAAGAAGAAGGATTATTGAAAGTTTTAGATCAAATGGTTGAAGTTGTTAAACAGTACTGTGAAAAAGATGGGAAAGTGACAGCTTCAGAGAAACGAATTATCAAAGCAATGAAAGAAACAACTGGTGATCTTGCAGATGAAATAATCAGTCTGTACCAGGAAAACAAAATTGTTGATGATTTAGCGTTACTAGAAGTAGTTAATAGAAATAGAGAAAAGATACTAAATGATCTATTTCAAGCCGCATTGACACCAAAAAGACATCAAATCTCAGATGAAGCTAAAAATGTTATTTCTATGGTTTCGAAAGAGTTAATCTGATCGTTATTCAAATTACTTCAAACTGTATTCTAGTTTGCCAATTATTGAGATCTCTTTTTTGACAATTGGATCATAAGAGCATTTCACTACGATAATATTTACGCCTGCAGTTGAAGCTTCAACCAGTGCTTTTGCAAATTTAGGATCTGTATGTTTGTTAGGTTTAAAGCTGATAGCATCAGAACGTTTGACGACAAATACAACATTAGCTTCAAAATCCTGATTTATTGCTTTTATTAATTCTTTAACATGCTTAACTCCTCTTGTTGTTGGAGCATCAGGAAACAGAGCTAATCCATCTTCAACAAGAGTAGCTCCTTTAACTTCAACTAAAGCTTTCTTCTTAGTTTGCATATTCTCCAATAAGAAATCGAATCGACTATTTCCAAAAGTAAATTCAGATTTTAGAATTTTATAGTCTAGAAAGTTATCTATTTTGTTAAATTCCTCTTTGAAGATTCTATTGGTGAAAATTGAGTCAATATTCACCCAGACATCATCCTTCTTCACCCCAACTAGACTGTACTTAGTTTTACGCTTAGTTTCTAATTCTTGCCTTACTATTATTTCAGCTCCAGGCATAAGTAATTCTTCCAATCTTCCTGGATCTGGGACGTGAGCTGCTTGTTTACCACTTTTATGATCCAAATTTATGTAAGACAAAAAACGATTTGGTCTGCTTAGAAATTTCGCATTGTGAAAAATTCCTTCAAGCTTCATTATTAGTACATATTTTTTCTTCATATTAATCTTTTTTTTTGTCAAGTTGATTCTAGATTATCCTACACTAATAAATTTAAAACTTAAATAATTTTTGTTTTCTTATAAAGATTCTTTAATTTAATTGAATGAATTTTAATTCGATGTAAGGTTAAGAAAAAATTAAAAAATTAGAAAAAGAAAAAATAATTACCGAAAAGATCAAAGATTTACTTAGAGGTCTCTGGTCTTTCGGCTTTTTCCTATATATAACAAATTATTAAGTTCGATTCTAAAGATCTTTGGCTGCAACTGTCTTTCTGGAATTTGCTGCTGTTCTCTTAGTAGCATATGCAATAATTTTTCCAACTTTGTCATTCAAAGCTTCGACGAAATCGCCTGAAACATTGAAGTCACCAAGTGTCTTAACGTATTCACGAACTTTTGATTTTACGATTAAAGTTTCTTTAACTTTTCCCATAAGATAACCCCCGTTTTCACGGTGTCATTCAAATATTTGATTTTACTACTATTTAAAGTTTGAGGGTTTAGGCATGTTTAGACTATAAATGTCGGTATTTTGCCTTACACAAAACAGGTGAATTTTTTTTCTCAAAACTCACGAATTTTCAGACGATACGTCCTAAAACTCAATCTAGAACATAAAATGAGAGAAAAACATACTCTAGTCACAATCTACGGGATTTTCTAGATTTTTGTAGACATTGTATTTGTGTTTTAACCAATCTTCAAGAATTTTGACCTGAAAATCTTTCATATGTTTAAAGCGTCCTTGCTTTTTGAGAAACTTTTCAAGCCCTTCAAAAGTAGGTTCCTTATTGATCTTGAAATTACCTCTTTCATATTCCACTAGTAACCAGAAACCAGTATCTACTGCTTCCTTTGCTAATTCTGGACCAATGTGTGTTGGAACTCTCCAACCAGGGTTGCAGACAGATAATATTTCTATATATCTGAATCCTCTGAGTTTCTTCGCTTTTTCGATTTTTCTAATGAAGTCCTGAGTATATGCAGTTGAAGCAGTTGCTACATATGAAGCTTCATGAGCTATCAGAATTCTAGGAACATCTTTTGGAAAGAATGGGTTGCCCTCATGTTTGGAATTAACAGGAGTAGTAGTCGACCATGAACCATAAGGAGTAGCTCCGGATGCTTGAATACCTGTATTCTCATATCCTTGATTATTGTAGCAGACATACATGATATTTTCATTTCGATGAGCACACCCAGAAAGATCTTGAAGACCAATGTCTGATGTAGAACCATCTCCACCCATACCGAGAACAACAACATCATCTCGTCCTTGGATTTTTAATGCTCTCGAAATTCCTGCAAGTGTAGATGCTAAGTTGCCAAATTGAAGATGGAAGTATGGAACATCCCAGTTTAGATTGGGGAAGGTTCCACCGAATACACTCATACAGCTGGGAGGTACACTAACAATAGTTTTTTTGCCTAAAATCTTCATGATGTTTAGAGCAATGTTCGATGCCATACAACCAGCACACGATGTAGCTCCACTACCATAAGGTCCTTCAGAAGGTAAGTCTTTAAGCTTCATTGTTTAATCCCCCTTGTATTTACAAAGATGACAGTGTCTTCAGGTTCCCCTTGAGATTCCATTTTCATGATTTTTTCAAACATGTATTTGAGATCTTCAATTCTAATGTCTCGACCTCCCAAACCAGTAATGAAATTTAACATGGGTATTTTCGAATTATACAAAGCATTGCGTGTTTCGATAAAACACTGACCTGTTGATCCAAAACTCACACTTCTGTCAAAAACACCAACTGCTTTTACGTTCTTCAGAGCATCTCTGATTTCCTTAGCAGGGAAAGGTCGGAAGAAACGTAATTTAACAAGACCTACATTTACTCCAAGTTCTCGTAATTCATCAACAACTACTCTAGTTGTACCAGTTGTAGCACCCATAACAACCAATGCAAATTCAGCATCATCCATTCGGTATGTATCAATCAATCCACCATATGATCTACCGAATTTTTCTGCAAATTCATCATTAACTTCTTTGATAACTTTCTTTGCATTCTTCATTGCTTGTTGCATCTGGTACTTAGCTTCCATATGATACTCTGGAGGAACTATGATACCCTGAGCAATTGGTCTATCAACATCAAGATATGCATGTTCAGGTTTGTATAAAGGTAAGAATTCATCAACAGCTTCTTGACTTGGAATTTCAACACTCATAGTTGAGTGTGTAAGAGTATAACCATCTCCGCAAACCATGATAGGCAGAAGAACTCTAGAATCCTCAGCAATTTTGTAAGCTTGAATAATCATATCAAATACTTCTTGATTGTCCTCAACATAAACTTGAAGCCAAGAAGCGTCACGTTCAGGCATCGAATCGCTATATTCAGGCCAAATCCCTCCAGGTGACATTAATGTTCGATTTGCTACAAACATACAGACTGGTAATCTCATACCTCCTGCTGCACTAACGACCTCATGCATGAATGCTAATCCTTGACTAGCTGTTGCTGTAAAAGTTCTCACACCTGTTCCTTCAGCTGCTACACAAATTGTCATTGCACTGTGTTCACTTTCAACATTTACATATTCAGCATTGAGATCTCCATGAGTAATATAATTAGCAAGATATTCAACAATTTCAGTCTGTGGAGAAATAGGATAAGCTGCTATAACTTGTGGTCTTGATCGAACAGCTGCAATTGCAACTGCTTGATTTGCTGTAATCATGTCCTTGTATTTCTCAGTTGGTATCATTGATGATTAACGCCTTTTTATGATGTTCTTAAATTTCTCTATATAGCTACTATAGGAGTAATCAGTGATATAACAAGAACATAGCAGTTCTGTTTTTGAACAATGATGTTATCTTATATTTAAAATATTCCCTTTAATTAATTCAAGAAAATAGTTAATTGAAAATAAGAAATTTGAAGACGAGATTATTCCTCTTCTTCTTTCGGTTTGGTAGGTATCTTTCCCTCTAGCTTTTCAGCAACTTCACTTACATCTGAGCTAGACTCTCCAGTTTTTGCTAGCATTTCCTTAGCTACATCATCTGGTAATCTTTTCTTTTCTCCTTCTTCTTCTTCACTCATGATAATCACAAATAAACTTCTGATTAAGATTAGTCATTCGATTAATAAAAATGTTATGCTGTCTTTAGATCCTTTTTCTTCTCCTAAAAAGGTTTACTGAAATTATTAATCCAACTATACCTACGAGGGAAATAGTAGCAATTATACCAGAACTTGAAGAAAATACTCTTCTTCCCAACTCAATTAAATCCTCAAGATCAATTATCTGAAGGCAACTCTTATATGAACCACCACCATGAAAAATTAATTCAAGTGATTCTATCTCTTTGATTAATTCCTTAAGATTGAGTACAAGTATGATTTCCCCATTTTCATCTGTTGTGTACATCTCTTCTTGTGCAACAGTTCCATCTGTTCCTATGTAGTTAATTATCACATCTTTGTTAGATAAACTCCTATTCTCAAGGTCTTTTAACTGAAGTATTATTGTTTCTTCGTCTTGTACTATCTGAATTAGTGTTTCTTGTGGAATAATCTCAAGTTCAAATTCTAATTTTGAGAAACTATAACTAACTGATCCAACAAAATATATCGCTAAACTATACTTTCCTACATCATAACCTCTTATATCCACAAAGATTCGTCCTTCAGAATCTGTTTGATATAGAAACTCTGCTGAATCAATGAAAACTATAAGTTGAGCATTCTCTATCGGAATACTATTTTCTGAAAGTAAGATTATCTCTACACCTGTAGAATTATTATAATGAATATCAATATCATTGGAAATAATCTGGCTATCAGCTCGTGTTACAGGAATTTGTAATGTAGTCTGATATTCGAGGTAGAATCCGCTCCTAGCTACAACTATTATAATCTCTAACAAACCTCCCTGTTCAATATAATAAAGCAAAGTTGTGAATCCATTTTCCTCAGAAGATTCTAGGATTTCTGTTCCATTTATGAAAACAGAGAATGTAAGACCTGATATTCTAAGGTCGTTCGAATCAACAAAAGAAACAATCAATTTTATGTATTCTTCCACTTTATTGTCATTCCATATTATTTCTAATTCAAGTTCATCCCTTAAAGATTCAAAAACAAAATCTATTGCTGTATCTTTGATGTTGAGATCATTCAATACAACAAAAATTGTTAGATTGTAAATACCAGGAGAAAGCTGTAACCATTCAATTGGAATAAGGAAATCTCCATTTCCATCTGTAACTAAAGTTCCCATATTCACATTATTGATATAAACATAAACAAGTGCATTTTGTATTTGGGTTCCCAGAAAAGTTACGGTTCCCTGAATGTTTGCATCTTGATTAAAAACTTGCTCCAAAGGGTTAACTGTGATATCGACTGGTCCTTTTTCTCTTTCAATCCAGAACGTGTATTCATAGTAGAACACAATATCGTTTTCAATTACTCTAAGTATAACAAAATACATTCCAGCTTCAAGGAAAGGATCCAATAAGAAAGTAAAATTACCTTCAGAATCGGTTTGTGTAAGGAAATTTTGACCATTTATTATCAAAATCATATCAACATCATCTAAAAGGGCTCCAAAAGTGCTTATTTGCCCCGAAATCATACCTTCTTGACCATATGTTTCAGGTAATGAAGAAAAATCAACTAAATCGATGTAAAATTTAGTGTAAAATGTGAAATTCTTTGATGTTTGATAATTAGTAGCATCACCCTGATATGTTATTATAATTTGATGTAGAGCTACCAAAATATCTGAGCTCAAAACTAAAGTTGTGTGTCCCAAAACATCAGTTGTGATTGTTCCATAATAATAACCATCCAGAGTAATAATTAAGTCAGCTTGAATAGGATTGCCAAGAACATCAGTCAATAGAATATCTAAGATATATTCACTTCCAAAAGTCTGATTGAAAGAATCATTACATGTAATTTGAGTAGGAGTTTTGAAGATTGTTACTTCAATGGAAATAGAAGTGGCAAGATAATTCAGATTACCATCAAACTCCACTGTTATCAAATAATCTCCAGTAATAAGATCTATCTGTGTAAGAAACTCTCCTAGATAATCTGTTATCAAAGTAGAGTAAAACGAACCATTTACATAGATATTTACAATCTCTGAAGCTAGAAGTGTCGGACCTTCAAGAATTCCATTTAACCATGGTTGGTAGTTCTCATAATAGAAGCTTAGATTTATAGTTGCTTCAGCTTTTGATATTGTAAAATTATCATTGAAGACTATGGAAGAATAAACCACATCCCCTGAAAAAATAACCTCTAAATTATAATAACCAGAATCATAGAGTAAAGCCAAAGTTATCAGAGCATACCCTGAACTGTTTGTCAATCCATATAATTCTTGACCATTAATTCGAACAACAATATTCTTATTTTCAAGAGGTTGATTGTTTGAAGTTAATCTTATCTCTATACTAGTTGCAACAGTAGCATAAATACCTTCAAAGACATTGACAGCAATTTCGGTCTGAACTTTCTCTTGTTCTAATACAATAACTTGCGATGATTGTTTGTAAATTGAATCACCTTCAAACACAATATCTATTACATAAACACCTGGTATAATCCCCTCGATGCTCAAAGAAGTGTATCCAAAACTATCTGTAGTATTTTGACCTTCCAAAGTACCATTTAGATAAAATTTAATGATCATATTTTCAAGAGCATTATTGTTTGAATCGTTAAGATATGCTTCAAGAATCAAAGTTAGATCTTGCCAGGAAACAGATCCTTGAATCGTTGTATCTATTTTCCAGATATGTACAGTTTTTGTTGCTAGAGCTGCTAAATAATTAGTATCACCTTGAAATTGAACTTCAAGTAAGTATGTTCCAGGATCCAAAGATATTATGAATTCGTAATAACCAAATTCATTAGTTGAAGTCATCTGGATAAGAGTTCCATTCACAAATAAGGATAGAGTCACTCCTTCCAAAGGTTGGAGTAATTGATCTTGAAGATAACCATTAATCAAGTATGTTGGAGTGTAAATCTGATTTTGTGCTTCAAGAGATAATATTGTTGGCATCTTGTCTATCTGAAGATTGATAGTTATAGAAGAAGGATTATAGAAATTATCTCCATTGAAAATGATTACTATTTCATAAATTCCAGGTTGTTTCAAAGGTATAGTCCACATCGCTATACCTTCCATGTTAGTTAATATCATCTCATCAGATTGTCCTGGAATTTGAATGGTTAGGTAAGCGTTAATTATCCCACCCATAGTAGAATAAAGACTGATAGGAACTGAAACAAGTTGATTATAGTAAGTAAAAACATCCTCACAAGAAATGAAACTGTCTGTTTTATTAATTCTTAATGTGCATGTATTTGTACTAGGAAGATACATTCCTGATTGAAGTATTTCAGCTGTAATGATATACTCTCCAGGTGCGAAATTCACTTGCCAAACAAAAACAACAATTCCTGAAGAGTTGGATAATGATGATCCAAGATATGAGCCATTGATGTAGAATTCTACTTCTACTAATATTGATTGACCATACTCATCTTCAACTATTGCAATGATTTCTATTGTAGATAAGTATTCGGTTTCGTTTGGTGATGTAACATTAATATTTGTATTAACTCCAATTTTCAAGATCCATTGATTACTTACAAATTGCCATTCTGAAGTTCCACTAACCTCAGCTTTCCATAGCCATTCTCCTAATGGAAAAGCAAAAGATGGTGTAAGTTCAACATATCCAGAACTGTTAGTGATTACAACATCAAGAAAAATCCATGTGTTGCCATCAAACCAATAGAAATTCACTGAAATCCCTTCAGGAGTTGTTCCATAAAGTGATTGAACGAATACAACAAAAGTGATAGGATTTGCAGTTGTGTGGAAGATATCTGCACCAGTCAATACTAGTTGACAAGGGGCACTGTTCAAGTAGATTGTAGATGTAGTTGAAATATAATTAGAGGAGCTATCAAATTCAACCAAAACTTCAATGAATCCTCCTTGATCAACAAAATAGAAGAGACTGAAATATCCATTTCCATCAGTGTAGATTTGATATTCCACCCCTAAGATTGTTAGTGTTACAAGTTCATT
>JAEOTK010000186.1 GCA_016839875.1 Candidatus Heimdallarchaeota archaeon | reverse complement strand
TGCACATTTAGATATTTTTACTCCATTTTCCAGAATTGCAGTTATATTATGATTCTTCAATCCTGTGGAAGTTTCAGTATGCAAGAAACTAAAATGACCTAATGGATCAGTCATTGAAACAGAAGTTCCATCGATATATACTTCTGCATCTTCTACCGGAAAACCATCATGAATGAAAGCAACTTCTCCTGAAAGTGTTATGTATGTCCCAATTTCTGCAACTATTGCACTACTTTGAACATTTTGAACCTCAAGATCAGTGATTATTGCATTGAGGGTTGTCGCATTCATCCCAAAATTCGAAGTTATAGTTTCTGCGTCTATTCCATATAGTCCATAGACTAGAGGATCAACCAGCCACTGAACTGTAGTTATACTGGGTCCAAATTTATCACCAATAAAGATTGTAGTTGAAGGGGTTGTACTATTAATTGCAGTTGGTAAATCCAAAGAAACACTAAGTCCCTGTATACCCCAAGCGAAAGTTTGTACTGTACAAGAGATATTAAAGACTCCTCCAATTAGGGAAACCATTGGTGGGATATAATACTCATCAGTAAAATCATCAGTGATCCAATCTAGTAATCTGAGGTAACTATTTGTTGCCGTACTATAAAGAGTTTCAAGTTTTCCATCAGTATCGACATCTCCAACAGCTATAGAGGGTACAGTGTAGTCTATTGTAGTCTCAACTATGTAAGTATCCGAATGTGTTCCATTCCAATTGCAGCACATCAAATGCATTTCAGGAAATGTTGTAGTAGTAGAATTGATAAAGAGCACTTCATCTTCTCCATCATTATCAAAATCATTGATTTCAAAATCTGATTCTATAAGAGTAAAACCAGAATAGAGAGAAATATTTGGCATTCCATTGTAAATCTCTATAGCGTCTGTATCAGGAGATAAACCTCTCTTTACAGAGACTACTGCTTCAACCAGCCCATCACCATTTAAATCACCTGAATCCATCCAGTCGAATCCTTCGTTGTACCATCCGGGAAAACCTCCAAAGATTTCATGATAGAGAACTCCAGTATCATATGCAATATAACCTAAAGTGCAGTTACTAGAAGTTGAACAATATAGAATCTCATTTCCATCATAATCTAAGGTAAAATCACCTATAGATACACATATTCTTGATTGATAGGTTTGAATTAAATTTTCAACAATCCAATTATCTAAAATTTTTTTGTAAATCGTAACATTACAGTAGGTTAAACTAGCTTCAAATCCTTGTCCAACTACGACAAGATTTTCTGAACTTGGTCCTACTTCATCTACGGAGATACTATAAACACCACCAGGTATTTTTGTACCACCATTAAGGAACTCTTCCTCCTGCCATACATCATCTGTTTTATTGAAACTAACTAAATCACCTTTCCAATCAGTATCATAATATGCAGTACCAACTAGTATGCTGTTAACACCTGTTCCTTCTAAATCTGCAATTACAATATCTGGTATTAAAACAGGGTAAACACCATAATAATCTCTGGAGAAATTAGCAACTACAGTTTGAGTGAACTCAACATTGTTATCATCTCCTGTATTCTCAAAAACTACAACACTACCGTGATAAGCTGTTCCTACCACAATATCATTATCACCATCATTGTCAGCATCACCTACAGCTATACAGTCTATGAAATCCCAGAGTGCTTGATCAAAAGTAAAATTGGTCAGAAAGGGACTTGAATTTTGAAGAAAATCTTTAAGATCTATTGTATTTCTTTCTGAAATTAAGTTATCTTTTGTCAAAGTATCTAAATCCGAATAAGCTAAATTGACAGTTAAAAGCATTAATATTAGAAAAGAGCTTAATGAACATTTCATTATTCTTGTTATTCGTTTCATTTATATCACATCTAATATATCAAATAAACACTAAGTAAAATCGACTTAATCAACTTTTGGGGTACTTTAAAAGGATGGAAAAAGTTGACTTAAAATTAGTTTTAAAAATCTTTGAGAGAGTATATTTCTGGAAATGAATTTAAAGAAGGAAAAATCAGAGAAAGAGTGGGAGAAAGAATTAACTAAAGAACAATTTAGAGTTCTACGTCTCAAAGGAACAGAACCAGCTTTTACTGGTAAATACTGGAATCACAAAGAGAAAGGAACTTACAAGTGTGCAGGTTGTGGAACTCCACTTTTTGAGTCTGAAACCAAATTTGATTCAGGATGTGGCTGGCCTAGTTTTTTTATCCCATTAGAAGAAGATAATGTTGAAGAAGAGGTAGATACTTCTCATGGAATGGTTAGGACAGAAGTATTATGCAAGAATTGTGGTTGTCATTTAGGTCATGTTTTCGATGATGGTCCAAAGCCTACTGGATTACGTTATTGCATTAATTCAGTATCTCTTGATTTCGATAAAGAAGAATAGGATTTTTCGCTAATGTTTTTATTCTATTTCTTACATATAGAATCACAATCAAATGTGAAGATGATGGAGAAACCTAAATTCCAAGTCATAGAAATCAATGAAACAAATATTGACGAGTATGGTCTCCTTTGTCAGAAATCCAAAAAGAAAGAAGAAGGATACCAGAATAAAGTAAATTGGATAAAAGAACGGTTTAGAGAAGGAATGAAATATCATCTTCTACTAGTTGAAGAAAGAGGAAAATTAGCTTCAAGAGGTTTTATCGAATACATTCCTGGGGAATATTGTTGGAGAGGTATTAGCGCAGAAGGATATATGGTCATTCATTGTATATGGATAGTTGGTAGAATCAAAGGATTTGGATTTGGTTCCATGCTATTGGAAAAATGTTTAGAAGATGCAAAAAATATGAATGGAGTTGCAGTTGTTACAGCATCAACAACATGGTTACCAAAAGCTAAACTTTTCCTAAAACATGGATTTAAAAAAGTGGATGAATTTCCTCCTTCTTTTGAGATCTATGCCACAAGATTCAAAAAAACAGCTAAGCTGCCAACCTTTACAAGAAACTATGCAGAAAGAAGAAATGAATACAAGAATGGTTTTATAGCTGTTTATACTCACCAATGTCCATATACTCCTGCAATGGTAAGATCGATGGAGAATACAGCAAAGAAACGAAATGCTTCTTTTAGTAAGATTTTGGTTGATAATTGCAAAGATGCGCAAAAAGGCGTTCATCCTTATGGTACATCCTGTTATCTATTTAACGGGGAGGTTATCACTTACCACTCTGATAAGCTCTCTAGGTTACTACCTGAGAAATAGTATTTCTTACCTAACGAGGACGAGATTTACATCATAATGCAAATTCTTTCTCGAAAAACAATAAACTTAAATTACTTTTTCAAAAAAAACATTAGTGATAGAGATGAGTACATTTCGAATCTTTCTGGAAATCGGCCTTGCACTTTAGTGTAACCGTGTCTGTTGGTGTACAAATTTCTAGCTGAAAAGATTTTAAGCAGAATGATAAAGATTTGAAATCTCAAGCTTTCTTTTCCTCTATCTAAAATTTGCTTTATCTGGTATAACTAGGATTTCTCTATCTTCTTTTTGTGAGGATCTTTTCTGTATGAACTCTTTCCCCCATAGCTACCATCTTTGAAGAGGGGTGATAAAAAAGAACGTGTCAAAATTGATTGAAATAGAAAATATTCATAAGACGTACAAAAGTACTAGAAGAGAAGTCCATCTCTTCAGAAAAAATGTGAAAAAGAAAGGAAAAGAAGTAAAAACATCAGGTCCTACTTCTTCGAGCATTAGTGAAACCAAGGTAAAGTATAATCCATTGATGAAAACCTCAAAGAAACAAACAGAGGCACTAAGAAGTATCACACTTCACATCAGTAGAGGAGAGATATTTGGTTTGCTTGGACCAAACGGAGCTGGCAAAACAACTTTAACAAAGATTATCTCTACTCTCATCATTCCTGATAAAGGATCTGTAACTGTAAATAGTTTCGATATTGTGAAAAAAGTGAAACAAGCTCGTGCATCTATTGGATTAGTTACAGGTGGAGAACGCTCTCTCTATTGGAAACTTACTCCTATTGAGAATCTTTCTTTCTTTGGAAGGATGTACTACTTAACAAAGAAAGAATCGATCGAAAGAGCAAAAGAACTAATAGAAATCTTTGATATGAAAGAAAAAGAAAATGAGCTTATTCAAAACCTTAGTACTGGACAGAAGATGAAAATTGCTTTCGCTCGTTCACTTATGCATGATCCCCCTATTTTACTCCTAGACGAGTATAATAGAGGTTTAGATCCACAAGCATCTAAAGACCTTCGAACCTTCATAAAGAAACAATTGCAGCAAGAACATAACAAAACCATTCTTCTCTGTACTCACGACATGAATGTAGCAGATGAACTCTCTGATCGAGTTGGGTTAATCTTTCAAGGAGAAGTTGTTTCATTAGAAACTCCTGAGAAACTCAAAAGTTCACTTGAATACAAATCCAAAGTTACTCTTGTCACAAACAAACCAGTTGTTCAGTTATTGACTGATTATCAAGGATTGAACATCTTATCCACAAAGCAAGCTAACGGTGATTTTACAACTGTTGTTTCTCTGGGTAATGGTAATACTGGAATGGAGATAATGGACTACATAAGAGAAAAAGGGTTCTTTGTTAAGAATCTTGAAGTAAATCATGCTAGCTTAGAAGATGTGTTTCTTACCTATACTGGAAGAACTCTGGAAAACAATGTGGAAGAAAGCGGCATAAAGGAGGTTCAATCATGATATTTCACGATGTTATAATTGTATCAGAAGAAGAACCACAGGAAGAAAAGATTTCAGTGATACATGATGAAATATTGGAAAGAGTTAACAAATCAGGAATCAAGAAATCACTTCATGCAATTACTACCTATGCAATTAAGAATCTTAAACACTCTCTTCGATATCCTGGATCTTGGGTTTACTGGATGCTGGTTCCAATGCTTTGGTTGGTCCCTTACGCATTTCAAGGTAGAGCACTAATTGAAGGCACAGAATCAGATTTCTTCAGACAATTCGGTGGTACTGGAGATTATTTCTCATATGTAGCAATAGGAGTAATTCTCTTCAACATTGTTGATGCAGCTATCTGGGGAAGTGGCAATAGATTAAGATGGGAACAGAAGAGTGGTACATTCGAATTTCTATGGATGTCACCTATATCCCGTTCAGAATTGCTTCTTGGAGCAAGCTTATCAGAACTAGGATGGATAGTATTCGTTTGTACTGGTCAGTTTCTTATACTGAACTTCATACTATCTTGGTCTTTCACAATAATCCAAGTATTGTTAGTTATGTTAGTAATCCTTGTAACGTTGATTGGATTATTTGGATTCAGTTTCCTCTTTGCTAGTGTGATATTGGTCTTCAAAGAACCTGGAACATTGACAGAGCTAACAGAAGCAAGTCTTAACATCCTATTGCCTGTCCGTTATCCTCTACAAGTGCTTCCTTCATACATCAGATGGATTGGTTATGTTATACCATTTGCTTATGGATTTATGGCCTTCAGAACATTCACTATTGCTTACAATCTAAGACTAGGAGCTCTCTACATATCTCTGTTATTTGTACTCTCAGTGATTATGTGGATATCAGGAGTAAAACTATTTACAAAGATCGAAAGAAGAACCAGAAAAACTGGACAATTAGGAGCTTATTGAGGTGATAAAATGAGAATAAAAAAATCAATCAAATCATTTACCAAAAACATTTCAAATGAAATGAGAGGAAGTTTAGCTGTATTTAGTAAAGCTTGGAAGATACAAAAAAGATATCCTTTATCCATGGCTTTCTTTGCTTTCGCACCGCTTCTGTGGCTTCTTCCACATTTGATTTATGGAACTGCTGTAACAGGTGGAAGATATTCTGTGAAATTAGAATCTTTGATCGGTTTTGGAGATGTTTTAGTTTTCACCGCTCTAGGACTAGTATTCATAGCTTTATTCCATTCAACTATGTGGGGAACTGCATACTCGATTAGGGAAGAAGAGTTCTTAGGAACATTAGAGAACATGTACATAACGCCAATTTCTCGCTTCAGTATTATAATGGGAAATTCTTTCTTCTCAATATCTCAAGCTGCAATTGGATGCACTCTCCAAATGATAATAATAGGAATATGGTATAAAGACTCATTTAACTTAGGCAATCTACTACTAGCTACTGTCTTTGTAGTACTAGCAATAATTATGGTTCAAGGAGTATCACTGATTCTAGTTTCATTTGTCTTCTGGCAAAAAGAAGGCTGGCGATCAATCCTTATTGTACATTCAATATTGATGTTCTTAACTCCAATCGCTTTTCCGATTGTTGTCCTACCTAATTACTTGCAAGGGATTGCTTCGATAAATCCTCTTACATTTGCAATTGAAGGATTCAGAAATGCATTCTTGTTTGGTGTGAGTTTTGAAGTTATGCGATATCTCTTCATACTGGTAGCAGCTGTTCCTATATTCATAGTAGTTGGTGTAATAATCTTCCAAATAACTGAAAAACTGTTGAGAAAGAAAGCACTCTTAGGACAGTACTAAATCTGCCCAGAACTCCTTTGCAGGATGTTCTACTTTCTCAACTAATCTTTTATCATACCAACAGTAATCGCAGTATGAATTACCCATCATGAGAGATTTTTCTCGTGTCAGAACGAAATTATCATTCATTCTGTTTACTGTTAGAAAATCTGGATAACATGCAACTAAATACCCAAATTCCTTATCAAAACCATTATCCAGGTTTTTCAAAGCCTGATGCGTCATACATTTTTCAATTTTTAATCCCACTTTCCCTTGATCAATCTTCAATGAAATGAAGTTGAAAGTTTCTCTATATTCACTTTCGTATAACTCAAGCATCTCTTCAATTATCTCCATAATAGGTTCTCTTCTTTCTCCATCAACATACAGATATTCGAGATACTCCTTGTAAAATTGTAGAGCTTCCTCTCTTGACATAATATCCTTGAGTACAATTGCCATAAGGTACTTTGGAATTATTCTTCCACTTACTCTATCGAAAACAGTTATCTGCATTTTTTTCGTTCTTCTTCTAACATAATACTTCTGAAGATTTAGAGAGATTTTTGAGACTTGTATGAGCTTATTTCTTAATATTCTAAAGAAATCTACAATTAGCACTTTACCATCTCGTCTTTGTAATCTGAAGTTCTTCAAAAACGATTGTACAGCTTCAGGCATATCTTGCTTCTCAGCTATCATTTTAGAAAATTCTCTACCCAAAGCTCTAACGTAGGGAAGGAAATAATCCGGGTGAAAATTTACCAAGTATTCTAAAAAGGAATTAAGTTCCAGTAGAATCCTGTTTACGAAGTTTCTAAGATGAAATTCAACTTCATAATTCTCATCATACTCTAGATTCCTTTCTCGAATAATCACATTGATTCAACCTTTAGAACACTTATTTAGTTGTTGTATTAATTAGTCTGTTATAATTTTTCTCTTTGTTTGATTTATTTTGGTTTGTTAAGAAAATAATTTATTTGACAAATATAAACAGTATATTAACATGAATCTTGTTGAAAATTATCGATTTGGGAAGATTATTGTTAATGGTCAGAAATATAATAAAGATCTTATTATTTTTCCAAATGAAATTAAAACTAATTGGTGGAGGAGAGATGGTCATTCTCTTTGCTTAGCTGATTTAGAAGCTCTTAATGATATCAAAATTGATATTCTTGTTGTTGGTATTGGTTCTGCAGGTATCATGCAAGTACCTTCTGATGTTGTTCAAGAATTGAATCTGAAGGAGATTGAGGTAATTGTTCTCAAGACACCAAATGCAGTAGAAGAATATAATCGATTAGCAAAAGAAGGAAAGCAGGTAGCAGGAGCTTTTCATCTAACATGTTAGCTAGAAAATCCTTGGTTTTACTCAAATATTTTTAAGTTAGTGTAGAAAAATAACTCTATGGCTTCCAAGAAAGCTAATGATAAAGTAGTTTTAATTACTGGAGCTACTGGAGGAATAGGGAGTGTTACAGCTGATCTTTTACATGATAGAGGTTACAAAGTTTATGGCACCACTAGAAATCTAAATAGTGCCGCGAAAACTAAATTTGAGCTTGTTGAGTTAGATGTCACAAATGATGAATCGGTAAATAGATGTGTTAATCACATTATATCTAGTGAAGGAAAAATTGATGTTTTGATTAATAATGCTGGATATTCTCGTTGCGGTTCTGTAACCTATTTATCAACCAAGGATTTTCAAGATCAATTTGATACTAATTTCTTTGGTGTTCATCGTATGGTATCCTCAATTCTTCCTGGTATGATTGAAAGAGGAGAAGGAAAAATTATCAACATAGGAACATTAGGTGGGAGAGCTGGAATGCCATATCAAGCTCCTTATAGTTCTACAAAAGCAGCCTTAGCAATATACACAGATACAATGAGAATGGAACTACAAAAAGATAACATTAAGGTTTCTTTAGTTGAACCAGGTGATATTAAAACTGATTTCCAATCAGGAAGAACCTTTGCAAAGGGATATGAAGAAGATGAGACAGCACAGCAATTAATTGCATTATATCATGATAATGAAATGAAGGGTACTCCTCCTAGAAATGTAGCAAAGCAGATTCATAAAATTATAAGAAAGAAAAATCCAAAACCAAGATATTTAGTAGGATTTCTTCAGTCATTCTTAGTGGGATTTCTCTTCAGATTACTACCAATCTCTGTACAAGTTGCAGGCTTAGTATGGTACTTCAAAATGCCCAGAAAGGCAGAAAAATAGCGTTTTGAGCCTTTTAAGTTTGTTTCTTCTTCGTTTCACATGAAACCTTTATAAAAAAGCATGCAGTTTAACTCATCTACCTTTAATTTACTGAAATTGCAGTGGTAGAGAATATGTCTAAATTCTTTAAGAAATGTAATCGTTATTATCGTTTTGGAGAACCTACTGTAGCTAAGAATCTTGGTATTTATCCTTATTTCCACCGAATTCATGGAGAACAAAATCCTGTTGTGCAGATGGATGATAAAGATATTATTATGCTCGGAAGTAATAATTACCTTGGTATGACTTCTCATCCAGATGTCAAACAAGCAGCAAAGGAGGCTATAGATGTTTATGGTGTAGGTTCTACTGGTTCTAGATTGCTCAACGGGACCATGGATATTCACATTGAATTAGAAGAGAGATTAGCAAAATTCATGGGAACAGAAGATTGTGTAGTTTTTTCTACAGGGATGCAAGCTAATCTTGGAGGGATTTCTGCCCTGCTTTCAGAAAAAGATGAATGGATTATTTCAGATCAGCAGAATCATGCTTCAATAATTGATGGTATTCGTCTTGGAAGAAATAATCCAAAAAACAAGAAAATTTACGATCATTGCGATATGGACTCCTTAGCAAGGTGTTTAAAATCTACTCCAAAAGGAAAAGCGCTTATTGTCTCAGACGGAGTTTTTTCGATGGAGGGGGATCTAGCTAAAATGAATGAAATTATGGATTTAGC
>JAEOTK010000185.1 GCA_016839875.1 Candidatus Heimdallarchaeota archaeon | reverse complement strand
GATCAATTAAGTCACCAATTCTAACAAGATTTCTTTCAAAGACAATCCTCATGGCAGTAGTGTTCTGGAGCATATTAGGAGAAATTTCACCAAATCGATCTTGAAGTCTTTTCACAGTCTCTCTATCTTCAGGTAGAATTGTACTGCCAACAATAGACCATGATGAAGGAAATAAAGGGAGATTGGAACCTTTCTTTGTCAAGAAGAAATAGTATTTCCCTTTTCTTTTTCTGAAGAATATCACTGCAACTACGTCGTGAATTGGCATATGCTTATTTTAAGAGAAAAATAGCTATTATTTAACTTCTCTTACAAAAAAATGGAGAAACAGATTCTTGAACAATTTACTTTAGTTGAGTAGAAGAATTCTTCTTTGTTTTCCAGAAATAGTCTTCTCCTCTCTTGATCACTTTTCCTTCATCTGCTAGTTTTTCTAGATTTGCTATAACTGCACTTCTAGTATGACGTTTTCTTTCAGGTGTTCTTTCTGAACTAATAATTTCAATTAGCTGTTCAGATTTGGTGATCTCCTTCTTTAGTAAACTAATTATTTCTTGCTCACTAGCTTTCATTCTCTTAATGTTTTTTGAGAGAGATTTTTTGACATTAGACATTATGATCCCATGTGCTGAAATCGCAAATTTTGCAGGATATTTGTTGAGTTTTTGAAGGCTTTCTGCTAAGTCAAGATAGGAACCAGTATAGATAGCAGGTGCAGATGTGAGATTATGATGTAGCGCTATACCTGTGATGAGTAAACCTCTAGGATCCCAAAAGCCAATTGAACACTTAGAAACACCTGGCAATTCGATTGTTTCTATTTCCCATTTCTCTATTCCCATGGGTTCATAAGTTCCAAGAGATATTCTTGAACCCTCGTGAAGAATATTATCAATAGTAAAACCATCCTTTTTCAAAACTTCAGCAGTTTCTTCTGATGCACCAATTGAAAATTGGTATTTTTCTTTCAAGTATAATGCTTGATTACAGTGATCAGCATTGCTGTTAGTTAATAGAATTCCTTCAATTTCGTCTCTATTGTCTTCTATAAAATCCTCTAATCGTTTTAAATCGGTTGAACTGTTTGCACCAGGATCAACGATATATTTGTGCTCATTTCCAACCACATAGATATTTGTTGTTTGATATGGAGGAAGCAGAGGAGAAGGAGTTGGGAACTTCCAGATAAAAGGAAAGATGTGTCGGTTGATATAAGAGTACTTATCCAGTAAAGTTGTGCGTTCCCTTATAGCTTCTGATATGTTTAGTTTATTACTTCTCAAGATTTGAATTAGATGAATTAAACTAGGGCTAAACAATCCTTCTAATCTCTCATACTTTTTGGTAATCTTTTCGATAGAAAACCATTTTCCTTTTGCTTCCATCAATTCTTCAGGAGCTGTGTATACAGAAGATGTTTTCACTAATTTTATCCTCTTGAAAATCTTTGGAGTTTGGGAAATAAAGAGATAGTATTTTACATTGAAAATATTTTGACCATCTGTCATACTAGAATTTCCAGCTGGAATCATGGAATGGCAGAAAACATTCAACAATCCGGGATCCATTTCATTTAGATTCTGATAAACCTCTCCTTCAGATAGAGTTGCTGATTTACTGATATCAACAGGAAGCAGATTTCTTTCGAATAATAAACGTATCACAACTAGATGATTTAGCATGTCTTCACATATCTCACCATATTTGTTTTGGAAATAATTGCACATTTCTTGGTCACTATCGGTTACTAGACCAGTAATAGAAGTCCAACTTGATGGCATAACTGGGAGATCTTCTCCACGTTTAACCAAGTAGAACTGATATTTACCTCTTACTTGTTTGAACAGGATAACGGTGATAGCATTATATTCAGACATTCTCTTGTGTAGAATTCTCTAACACGTTATATTTAACTCCTTTGTAGGCATTGATTATGCAACTATTCTGCAACTATATTCTTTCTACGTCATGAGAAACAGATTCAGCTCTACCCGCAGCTGTGATTCGAATGAATTCAGCTTTCTTCTGCATTTCTTTTATGCTAGTAGATCCACAATAACTGATTCCAGAACGTAATCCACCAACTAGTTGATCAAGAACATCAACAGTACTACCACGATAAGGAACCATGGCTTCAACACCTTCTGGTACTACACTTCCGAGATCTAGCTCATCAAAAGCTCCTTTCTTTTCTCTAGCTTCTCTGCCTAAGGTAGCTCCAAGAGATGCCATCCCTCTAACAACTTTGAAGCGACGACCTTGACGGAGAATAGAAGTTCCGGGACTTTCTTCAGTGCCTGCAAATAATCCTCCAATCATAACTGTAGAAGCTCCAGCTGCTATAGCTTTAGTTATATCTCCACTATTTCTGATACCTCCATCAGCAATTATAGGGACATCATATTCATTGGCAGCTTTAGAACTATCCATAATTGCTGTTAATTGAGGAACTCCTGACCCTGTAACAATTCGAGTAATGCAAATTGATCCAGGTCCAACTCCAACCTTAATTCCATCACATCCAGCTTCAATCAATTCTTTAGTTCCTTCTTCAGTTGCAACATTTCCTGCAATCAATTCTATGTCTCCTAAATTCTTTCGAATTTCCTTAACAGCCGATATGGCAAGGTCGGAATGACCGTGAGCTATGTCTAGAACAAGAACATCGGTGTTGACACTTATCAATTCTTCAGCCCTCTTAAGATAATCCCCCTTCACACCTATAGCCCCTCCTACTAGCAACCTTCCCTTATCATCTTTTGAAGAGTCAGGTAGAATCTTGCTCTTAATAATATCTTTAGAAGTAATCAACCCTTTCAGAAGACCCTCAGAATCAACTAAAGGAAGTTTCTCAATTCTATTTTTCTTCAAAATTTCTTGTGCTTCTTCTATTGAGATATCAGGAGAAGCAGTAATCAAATCTGTTGACATTAAATCAGAGATTTTTACAATTCCATCTTCTTCGAGAACTATATCTCGTGTAGTCAAGATACCAACTAGTTTGTCATTCTCTTCAGTTACGAGAATACCTGAAATACCTTTATCCTCCATCATTTTTCTAGCATCTTCAAGAGTATTAGAAGGTTTCAAACTGTAAGGATGTTCAATTCTAATCATCTCCGAACGTTTGACTTTGATCACTTCTGCTACTTGATCTTCAACACTTAAGAATCTGTGAATAATACCAATCCCTCCTTGTTGAGCCATAACAATAGCCATCTTACTTTCAGTAACAGTATCCATATTGGAAGCAACTATTGGAATGTTCAAATCTATGTTTCTAGAAAGTTTTGTAGAAGTGTTGATATCATGTCTTGAAGAGACAGATGATCTTTTAGGTACTAATAGTACATCATCAAATGTTATACCTATACGCATTTATTTAACCCATCTCTATAAAAATGAGTCATTTAAAAGGGTTTTTCTTCTTATTAGATTAAAATTGCAACATTCTTTTTTTGCGTTTCAAGGATATCCTTTTATTTTACTAATTTTCTTGAAATTTATGACTATTCGAATTATTACTGATAGTGCATCAGATTTGCCTTGGGATTTTGCAAAGAAAAATAATATCAAGATTGTCTCTCTTTATGTTATGGTACATGAAGAAGTACTTGTAGAAGATGAAAACTTCAACAGAGCCAGTTATTATCAATTGTTTGAAGATGAGAAAGCTTTCTTCCACATTCCACAACTAAAATTACATTCATTTGTTCCTAGTACTTCTCAACCTTCTCCGAAAGATTTCATGGATGCTTATCAAGCACAAGTTGACGAAGGAGCTAAAGAATTGATTGTGATTACAGTAACTGCTGGTTTGAGCGGAACTTTCAATAGTGCAAATTTAGCTGCTAAGCAATTTGCGAGAAAAAATAAAGACATCAAAATCCACATAATTGATGCGAAATCAGCGTCCTATCCAGAAGTTATTCTAATTAGAATGGCTTTGAAATTAATTGAGAAAAAGTATGATGGTGAGAAAATTGCTAAGATTCTCAATGAACAAGCAATTAAAATTAAAACAGTCATCTTACTGCCCACTCTCCGATACCTCTGGAAAGGTGGAAGATTAGGAAGTGCAAAATTCTTACTTGGTTCTATGTTAAGAAAGAAGCCTATTGTAACTATGACTGAAGAAGGAAAAGTTATCACAGCTGGTTCAGCAAGTGATGTAGAATCAGGGTTACAAGAATCATTGAGACTGAGTACTGAGGACTTTGCCAAGAAACCAAAAGCATTTACAATTGTCTATGGAAGCAATTTGGAATATGCTGAAAGAATGGCTGAAATAATCAAAGAAAAATATCCTAAAGTTTCAATCGAAATCGCTCAAAGTGGTGGTTCAGTTCTTTCACATTTAGGACCAGAATCTATAGGAACAATAACAGATTTTACTGATGATGAGCTATAATTTGTATATAGCACAACATTATTTTTTTCTTATTCTAATTATATTTAGTACTCCATATGTTATAGAAAAAATCCCAATTATAATCAATATAACAATGATTATTGTTTTTCTAATTGGACTAAACCACGAATCTGCACATTCTGCTTGAGCATTTAAAGGATAGATATCTTCTGAATCAGAAGGACCATCAATTTTGTATATGCATTTTGAATCAAGATCACTCCAATGGTTTCCAAATTTCTTTTCACTATTATACCAAGTGTTGTTCTCACCTGAATCGTAAGCTTGGCTAGGTTGTGCAGCGAAATAATAGTTCCTCATAAAATAGTTTCCATAAACTTTGTTATCAGAACCAGTAAGCATAATCCCATAAAATGAACTCTTGATTATAGAATTATTTGTGATTACATGACCTTTACAGTTTTCAGAATTTATTCCTATAGATAGTATTTCTAGAGTATTGTTATTAATAAGCAACCAATTTGAGTCTTCAATAAACAATCCTGATTCACTACTATAACTAAAATTATTGTATTCAATATTTAGAGAACTTGAATCTTGAATCCAGCAGCCATAATCATTATATCTAAATGTATTAAAGCTAATAGAAGTAAACGCACTTTCATCCAAACGTATTCCATAAGGATTTCTTTCGAAAGTGTTGTTGATTAAAAACGAATTTTGAGAATTATCCATAGATACTCCAGTGTCAAAATTGCTCAAGAAATCATTATTTCTTATTGTACAATTATAACTTGCTATAGCTCTTAATCCTGTTCCTCCCCAAGTATAAATATCGTCATATTCAAAGAGGAATTTACTTCCAAAACAGAGATTTTTTTCAACTAAAGCATAATCGCAATCAAAAAGCTTGATTCCAGTATTATTATTAAAACTACAGTCATTGAAATTAATAATCAAATCATTAGACATGTAACAATAAATTCCAATACCTGCTCCTGGTTGTTTCCCCCCAGTAAATAGACATTTGTTGTTCTGAATTCTTGCTCCATCAGCTGATGTTACAGATATACCTCCATTAAAGCTGGCATAACAGCTATTGTTGTAGATAAATGCAATATTATCCGAGATATCATAGACAAAAATACTCCAATTCTTTGCAGAGATGTAACAGTCCTGAATGATGAAATACTTCGTTACATTTGTAACAAAAATTCCATAATCTGAATTTGTAGTGATGTTGTAGTTCTCAATTCTGAAAGGATCTAATGTTGTCCCTGCTCCTGGAAATAATCCTAGTTCAGAATCATTTGTAATATAGATAGAGCTGTGACTGATATATGATAGATTTGATTTAACGATTTCAGTTTTATCATAAGACAGATTATTAATTTCTTGATTTGAAAAAAAGTTACCAGAAACAGGCATGAAAATCAGACACAATAATAAGAGAACTAGGAGTAGTTGTTGTGTAGATTTCATCGCATTATCATAAAGTAAGAAACTCTATAAAACTTTCCTCTAACTTAGCAAATCATCTTGAAGACATTCTACTAAGTTTTAGTACGGAATACTAAGCAATAATGGTGGTCATATCCGGCTCCAAAAGCTCCGTCTTCAAACTTCTCATCAGGAATGTCCCAATTAACAATTATTTCGCCTTCAAAGTGCATAATCTTAGAAACTTCTTTAGCAATATCCCATGCAAGAGTTGTAATTCTTCCTTTATTCTTGAAATTAGCAACTTCGATAATTACGTAGGAATTAGGTTTCATTACTTGTTTTACATTTCCATAGATCTTTTCTATGTCTTGAAGATATTGACTATAATCACCAGAGGATTTGAATCCATCGAGAGGATTTATTGTCTCTAAATCTCCCATGAATATAGGAGAAGAAAAAGAGAAATCACACTGAGGAATGTTGAAGTCAGAAAGCTTGAGTGAACTACCAAGAAAAAGATTCTCCTTGTTTTGAAGATTTTCTTTTACATAAAGGAATCGTTCCTCATCAAGTTCAATTCCATATGGTACTCTACCCTTTTCTTCAGCGATATATAGTGTTGTTCCTAAACCAGCAAAACAGTCAAGAATCACATCTCCTGGCTTAGTGTATTTATCTATGAAATATTCTACTACTCCTTCATCAGATCTATTATCATCATCCAGGAACTTTTCAGGTATCTCTCTACGTTTTTTCTTGTTGAATATTAGGAAAGTATTCATCAGAAAAGCTGTTTATCTTACTCTTTATAATTGTTGACCAAGAAATAGAAAGGATAAAAGAAAAAAAACGAATAGAAGTATTAGCTTCTACTCTTGAGTGGGTGGCATGTTTGGTTTCCACATCCAAACTTTCAAAAGCCATATTGTTAGAATTATTCCGACTAGAGCTATACCAAAAGCTAGAGCATAGGATTGACCAAATGCAACTAACCAAGCCATGCCCCAACCTGGAGCAAAATGCATAGCTAGCCATGGAACTTTGATAAATGAAACAAGTACAGCAATTTCAACACATAATAGTGCATCAACAATTAAGCCGAAACCCCAGAATTTAGCACTTGATAGCATTTGTTTCATTGTTTGAGTACGCATAGCCATTGGAAAGTCGTATTTCATTACCTTTTGAGCAAATGGACCAATGCCAGGAATAATTGTATATTTACCTATCTTTAGACCATTATAACCAAAATGAGCGCTAAGGAAAGCAACGGGACCTGCAGCAACCAGGTTAAGAGCAAAGTGGGAAGCTAAGTGATCTGTTCCAAAAACGATTATAGCCATTATCAAAGACATAGGAATAGCAATCAGGATAGTCATGAAAATGCTAATCCACCAATGTCTGTAGATCGGATTAAGTCTGAAACCAATAAACGGACTCTTTGGAAGTCCAATTTTTGCTTGAGTTACAGTCATATTTTTCACCAATTTCTGACCTGTTAAAACACAAGAAGCAAGAAAAACTCCAAAGAGTTGTTCCAAACTTTTTAAGCCATGTCTTAATAGTCAGTCAGAGTAAAATAGGTAAATTCATATTTATACCATGTAGAAAACAAAAATAAAGATATGAACGAAGAAATACTCTTCTTGTTTAATTTTGATATTTACTAATCTTGTTTCAGCTTGTTCTTCTCTATTTGTGCAAGGAGCATTTTTCTAGCTTTATTATTTCTAATCCAAAATCCCAAAACAATGAAGAGTGCAATTAGAGATGGTCCTGCAATTGGAGCCCAGATAAATGCAAAAACACAGATGCACACTGTAGCTCCTGTTATTATTGTAAGAATACCAACAATAATCGATAGAGTGGTAATAACTCTTATTTGTCTTCTCATTTTTGTTTCGATGGTTTGAAGATTAGTTAGAAGAGATGAAACCTCAGATACTGTTTCACCACATTCACGGCAGAATTGTGCTTGAATATTTATCGCTGATCCGCACTTGGAACAAGTATTCGGAACTGATACTTTTCTTTCTAGTTTGGATAATCTCAAATCTTTTCTCCTTTGACGTTTGGATTTTATCAGAGGTATTAACTTTGTTTTTGTATAAGGTATGATGTACTTAACACTAAGAAATGAGAGAATACCTACAACTGAAACTATTGGAATTATAAAACTAATGGAGATGATAAAGTTTGGATTAGGACAGTTTTCACCTCTATTCAAAGGGTATTTGTCTTTTGCCCAAGCATCACCCTCAACATAGTAGATGCATTTAGAATTAAGATCACTCCACCAATTTCCTTCTTTTGAAGTTTTATCAAACCATTTATTATTTCTTCCATGATCTTTACATTGTTTCTTACCATCTGGATTGTTATCAATGAAATAATTATGACAAATTAGATTCGATGAAGATTCATAGTTAAGATAGAGACCTAATCCATTGTTCGAAACTAAATTGGATTCTACAAGAAAAGAAGCACAATCTATTAACATGATTGATGTTCCTTCGTTTGAATTAAACGTGTTATTTGTTATTTCACATTCATATGAGTCAAAAGATGTTAACCCATGATAATTTTCATTAAATGTATTATCTATGAAACTACAGTTTTCAGCAATGTCCAACCAGATTCCTGTACTATCTGGTTCATCAGATTCAAAGTAGTTATTCGTAGCCAAAATATCTTCTGTTTCCCCTCCAATGCGCATACCAAAGTTAAGACCTATACAGGTATTGTTTCTTAAAAGTAAATTGTGTGAATCTTTAATAGAAATTCCAACAAAACCACCTATAAAGTAATTATTTTCCACAACGCAATTTTCTACTTCCCAAAGAAAAATACCTCTGTCACCTATTCTCTCGAAAGTATTATTTGAAATTCTTTGAACATTAGGAGTATGTTCTAGTAAGATACCTCTCCATGAAGTTTGAATATAACAGTTTTGAATAATGAAATACGTGCTTATTCCGAAAATTCGAATTCCCTGAGATTCTTCGGTTGTTATGTTCAGATTCTCAATGATATATGGGTCATGTTCGGTTCCTGTTCCATTAAATCCGTAATAAGTAAAATTGTCGAAAGGTCCAATCGAAAATGGTTCAAATGGAATATAATCTAAAGATTTTGAGACAAGGGGATTCACACAATGATTAGATGCAAGTTGTGAATTCACCTCAATATTGTTGTGTCCTGAAGAATTGATATTGAAATACAGCAATAGAAAGAAAACTAGAATTATTAAGGCATATTGCTTCTTCATCTTTATCACTTGATAATAAACTAGTGTTTGTACCATTTCAGCTATAAAAATCTACTTTAAAAAATATCTATTTAACGCATAGTTAGGATAAAGAAAATTCTAAGAAAATAAAGCAAAGGGAAAGATAAAGGAAGTAACTAGTATTTTATTCCTAGTTTTTCGCTTATCCTTCCATCATAATTTTTACCATATCTTCAAACTCAAATTCAGGCTTCCATCCCTATTCCTTTCTAGCAGCGGAATCATCTAGAACTTGAGGTCAGGAACGAGTTATAGCATCACTAGTGATTAGAAATTATTCTCCTGACACAAAGATATTATCTATGTAATTTGTTATCATTCTACGTTCTTCAAAGTCAAGTTTTGAACCTCTTCTTCCAGAAGTTATTAATCTTTCCCAAACGTTTTTTGTTTCATTCATAATACCAGAAAATTCTTCTAGTTTGTGAATAGCTGAAAATGATTTTCCTACAAAGAAGTAGGAGAAGAATAATGTATCAAGTTTCTTAAGAATGTATGCATAATCATACAACCTTCCTCTCTTTACAATTTCAAATTCTGATTCTCCCGTAATTCTTTCCTTCAGCTCTGGGAGAATTGTCGATATTATTTCATCCTGTACCGTATCAGCTAACTTCTCTGAAAACAGAATCTCTCCTGTTTCAGAGAAAATAAAAATTATCGCTGGACTTTCATCCTCTGTTTCTACTTCTGAAGGAAGAACAACGCCTTTTCTTAACATCTGACTTAACATATCCTCAATTCTTGTAAGTTCTAAAATTTCTTGAATGGAAGGAAGTTTTGTAATAAATTTTTTCCACAAATCAAGTTGACCAATTAAGAAATCGTGTTCATCTGAAATCTTTCTAGCCATAAGATCTAAATCCTTATCTTCAGCCATTGCTTGTGCTACTGTGTATAGATGTTGTGCTTCTTCAGCATTCAACTCAAGTAATGACATTTGGGATTGAAGCCAATAAGTTTGTACAAGTAATGGGTAAGTAAGCTCTCTAAAACCTATTTTTTGCAACTTATTTATGAAAAATTTAAGCTCTTCAAGTAATTTATAATCTTCTGATTTCTTCAATTCAATTAGTAAAAGATCACACAAGTTTAGAATTGCAGTTTCAAGAATCTGATATTCAATATCTTCATCATCGATAATATATTTTAGTAGTTCTTTAGCCTTCATTCTATCTTGAACATTCTCATTCCTTTTGAGAACTAAAGCTGTTGATAATTTATTAGTTATTTTAAGTAATTTATTTTCTAACTTCTTATCAATTTCATGTAACGATTTCAAGTAAGCTGCAGCTTTCTCTAAATCCCCTAAATCAAGATAACAAGAGATGAGGTTGGAATAATCTAAAGCTAACCAGACATTGTTTTTTAGATTTACGGACATTTTTCTTAATTCATAGAAATAGTGCAGAGCTTTATCATACTCCCCCTTTATTTGAAAAATTTTTCCAATATTAGCTAAAGATTCTCTTATTCCATCTAACCTTTCAAGAATTTTGTAATTTTCAAGAGCTTCCGTATAACTTTGCAAAGCAATATCTAAATCTCCCTTTTTTTGATGTATTTGACTTTTATGCATCAGAGTTATTGCTAATCCTTCAAAATCTCTGCTCTCTGCAAAAGAACCTATTACCTCATTAACGAATTTCAAAGCTCTGTTTAGCTCTCCTTTGTATATATATGCGGAAATTAAACCATTTTGCATTGCATGAGCTGTTCTTTTTGAATCTATTTCTTTTGCGTTAGACAAAGCTTCAGAAAGAAGAGACACTCCTTTTTCATACTCCATTTTGTGATAAATTAGTCCTATAGCATGATTGTGAAGGGCTAGAGCAGCAATTAATTTATCACCAATTTCTCGACATATATCAATCGCAATTTTACTATGCTTTAATGCTTGATCTATCTCACCTTTATAGGAGTATACAGTATCTAGAGTATAATGTATGCTTGCAGAAAGCCTTTTTGATCCCATTTCTTCACTGAGAAGAAGAGCTTCTTCAAGAAAATCAAACGCAGGATCATGCTCTCCAGTAAAAGCAAGCGAATATCCTTTTCTAAAAAGAATGTGTGCAAGACCATACTTATTCTTATCCCTCTTCCAGATCTCATGAGCTTCGTCATAACATCTAAAGCCTTCTTCATGCATGCCTTGGAGATAAAGAAACCATCCTTTAAGTTCTATGGAAATAGCTATTCCATAGTCATAATTTCGTTCGCGACTAAGGTTAATGTATTCATCAAGAGAATCAACTATCTGGTTGAAGTTTTCTGGTGAATAATGATCAAAATATCTCTTAGTAACAATTAATATTCGCGCTCTTTGAATAAATAAATCGATTTTTCTTGTAAATATTTTATATGAATCTATAATTTTAGATTTCCGCAAAATTTGTTCCGCTTCATCAAGAATAGCTAATCCTTCCTTAGCTTCTCTTAGAATTTCAAAGTTTCCAGCTTTACAGATATAATAATCTAGTTTTTGAACATCACTACCGATTGTAAAAATTTCTTCTTTTATTTCTTCTAGCAAGTTAAGAGCCTGAATGTGTCGATGAAGTTTGGTTAAAACCTGGCATTTGAGTAGTTGATAGACTAATCTTGTTTCTCTAGAAGTTGATTCGGATGATAGCACAGTGTGAATTTTCTCTAGTAAATGAATACTATGACCTTTCTTAATTAACTGTTCTATCTGCTCTGGTGTTTCAGAAACAGAATTTGTCATTTTGTATTACTCCTCTGACAGATTAAACAAGAATATGTCATTCTTTTATACTTTTCCAGATATTTCCTTGTATTTTTTACTAAGACTTATATAGGCTGTAGACAAATTGTTCACATACGATGCCAGATATAACAAAAATTGAAAAAGAGAAAATTCGTTCAAGAGCAAAGCATTTTGTTCTAGATTTGTGGGGAGGTCCTTTTATGAACAGTTTTATGGTATATGATGTAGCACTTAGAGCTTTGTACAAACATGCAGCTAGATGGAATTTCTGTTTATTATGTGGTGAAATAAATACAGTGAAGAAATTAACATCAGATCATGAATGTATCAAAGAGTATACTGGCAAACTTAATGATAATCACCGTTCCAATCCAAAAAACATACCGATGATAATTTCTACAAGTTGGATGAAACTCAGAGAATTCTTCTTAACTGAAAAACACAATAAAACACTAAAAGAACTAGGGATGGAGATAAAGTACCATGATGATGTTCCATTGATTACAACGTCAAAAGATGTTCCAACAGTTACAGAAAGCATTTTAGAGAAAGAAAAAGCAAAAATCGAAAGTGACACTAAATAGAAGACATGTAGACAAAATGTTTATATATTATGTAGACATAATGTGTGCATGATAACTATGAAAAGAAAATCAATCATTTTTGGAATTATACTTGGAATATTGCTATTCAATCTTAACATGTTTATGTTAACTACAACTCAATCGTTACAAGAACCGTTATCATCAAACACTCTAAATAGAACAACTCATGCACCCATTATTATAACTGATGATACTAATTTCACAATATTTCCAGGTTCAGGAACTCCTAGTGACCCATATATTATTGAAAACTATGAAATAGTTACAGTTGAGGACAATTCTATATTTGTTAATGGAACCACAAAGAATTTTATTATTCGTAATTGCTACCTCAACTCTTTTCAATCTGCAATCCAGATTTCACATGTTTCTGAAAATACTGTAAAACTAGAAACTAATATTTGTGTTTCAAGTGGGAATGGCATCAGGATATTCAAATCACCAGAGGTTTACATATCAAACAATAATTGTAGCAACAATGTTGGGTATGGTATAACTATTGATAACTCTAATTCTTCTTCAATTGAACAGAATTTCTGTATTAATAATGGTGATTCAGGGATAAATATCTATGAATCGGTGGAAGTGTTTGTTTCAAATAATACTATAGAAAATAGTCTGGTAAAAAGTCTAATTATTTATAACTCTGAAAATTGTCTTATTCAAAACAATTCTTTCAAAGATACAGATAAACATCATGTATATGTATCAATGTCCTCTTTTTACAATACCTTTCAATATAACATTTTTTATAATACTACTGATTGGTTTGGTGTTTATATAGTTGGTTCAAACAATATCTTTCACCATAATCTTATACAAGAATGCAAAGGCGGAATTAGCACACCTCTTTTTTCAATGAACAATGTGATACACCATAATTCTTTTGTCGATAATGAAAGAGAATTTCTTGAAGTGTCTCAAGCAGTTGATGATGGAGAGAATAATATTTGGTACGATACAACAACAAATGAAGGAAATTACTGGTCAGATTGGTCCGGTGAGGGGGTTTACGAAATGGAAGGCCAAGCTAATTCAACTGATCCTTATCCTTTGAGTGATCCTACTATGTCGCCCATTGAAAATGAAGAAGCATCTTTCCCATTTATAACCCTATTACCAATTCTGATTATTCTAACACTAGTCCTTAGAAGACCTAAAAAATCAAATATAAAGTAGTAGAAATGTGACAAATCACATTTCTTTTGTTTTTTTTAAAACGAATTTGAATCTTAAGACGAAAATAGAGGTAGAGAATCAAAAAGATACCCTTAGTTTCGTACTAATTCTGTCCCCCAAAGTTTTTAAATTTCCTTTTTAAATTATTATGATTCTTTAGTTAAAAGAATCTAATTGGTGTAAAAAATGACTCAAGAGTTGCATAAATTTACTAAATATATGTTTCTAGTTGGTGGAATTGTTCCTTTAACTTTTACAGTAGCATTCATCTTCCTCTGGGAATGGTTTTTCAGAGGTGTCCAACAATGGCCTTTTGATGACCCAGCAATGCCACGAATTTTTGCTGGAGCAGTTTTCTGCTTCGCTGTTATGGGTTTACTCGTATTCTTTACTGTTAAAAACTGGTCGGAAGCTAAAATACCCTTAATTACTTTTCTCGTCTTCGCTTGGGGAGGTATTCCCATAAATCTTTACCTACAATTCACTTACACACAGATTCATAATTGGCATTGGTTTAATACACTCTCCTATCTGGTGGTTGCAATAGGGTTCACCGTTGCTCTGATACTACAAATAAGGAAGAATAAATCGACTGGAATTTAGAATAAGTGATACTCATCACTTTTCTTTTTTTTAATAGGTTCAAAAATAATAAAGAGGGATTAGTAAGAGACACCTAGTTATTTACTTAATCTCTCTATCATTACCTTAACCATATCATCAAACTCGAATTCAGGTTTCCACCCCATTCTTTCAGAGAATTCGAGTTGAAACTATGCTTCATTGAGCATCAAATTTTCAAAAAGTATTATAAAGATTCGAAAGTTATGTATAGAGATGGATTTTAAGTTAAGGAAATTACTAAATTCAAAGAGAAGAAAAGTGTATGTGTTTTTTTTGCTTTTTTCTTTGATTTTATCTATCACTCTAATCTCAGTGAATTCGCGAATTTCTATCTACACCAAATGGAAAAACAAGAATAATATTTTTGTTAAAGAGATCAGCGATTTAGATGGAGATGGAACTAAAGAACTATTAGGTAATATAGGATCTATAACAGATATCGTTTGCTGGAATTATAGGGGAAAAGAGTTGTGGCGTTATCCAACAAGAGGATTATCGTCTGTTCTTGTTGGAGATCTTCTTGAAAATATTGGAAATGAGGTTATTGCTATTTCAACCTTACATGGTCCTCCCTTTACATCAACACTTATCAGTTGCTTAAGCTCTGAAGGTAAACTCATATGGGAAAAAGTGTTTGACTTCGATTATTTTCTAGGTGAAGATATAATTGATGTTGATAATGACGATGAAACTGAAATTGTTCTTCGAGAAATTCTTTCTGATCCTAAAAGCATAATAATTTTGGATAATTTAGGTGAAGTTGAATACCAATTAGAAATTGATGTAAGTCAATATTTTTCGATTTTAGATATTAACAATGATAATTATCAAGAATTTATTTTCTTATCTAATTCTCTGGGAAGTTGTCTCTGTTATAATCTTACAGGAAATCTTCAATGGAATAGAAGTAAAGGAGAGGATGACAATTATGTACATTACAGACATTGGAATCCTATTGTTGAAGATTTTAATAATGATGGGAATCTTGAAATCTTGATATGCGATGATACAAGAACTAGAGAATATCAAGATCCTAGTCCAGAAAATAAACTAATTTTCCTGGATTTATCAGGAGATATAATTAGGAGTTATAATATTAAATATGGTTATTGGAGAGCCCCAACAGCAGTTGGGGATATTGATGATAATGGAGACACAGATATAGTATTTGTTTCAGCATATAATGAGGTTCTATGTATAAATTACTGGGGAGCAGTAAAATGGGAATATGGTAAAATGAAAAGCGGTATCGGATATCAAATTGATAATGCTTTTATGTTAGATTTTAACAATGATAATTTAGATGAAATTGTATTTGTCTATAAGCGT
>JAEOTK010000184.1 GCA_016839875.1 Candidatus Heimdallarchaeota archaeon | reverse complement strand
CTAAAAAGAAGTTCAAAAAAGAACGGAAGAAGAGCAAGGAATGGTAATCTTGCAGAAGCAATGTTGTAACTGAAATAAACAGTAATTGGGATATTTAGATATAAAACACTTCCAAGAAAAGCTAGACTATTTTTTTTGAAAACTTTGTCAAAAAATCTAAATGATGTAAATGCACCAAGTGATAGAAAAATCACAATCCACAAAGCAGTTGAAACATAGATATTTCTAAAAGATATTAGATAAAAAACTGAGAACAAGAATACTGAACCTATCGGATAAGGAGAAGGACTGTACATTCCAAAAATTGAGGAAGGATGAATAATTATTTTGTCAATAAATCCATTAAGAACCAACTGACTTTCCCACATAAGATAAAATGAATCTGTACCTATTATCTCAAAAATTCTTGGTATCCTTAAGATAAATGAAATTAGAAGTGATAAAGAAATCAGTTTAATCTTTTGTTTCAAACTAACCGTAATCCCTTTTACTATTAAGTCAATAAACTTTATGCTAGAAAGTTGGTTTCTTCAAGCATTTATAAACATAAACTTCTTTAATAGCTTACTGGACTGAAAGATAAGAAAAATCACTTGTGCTTTCCTATGAATAATTCTCTCAAAGATATCTTGATGATAAATGAGTGCGCTTCAATTGGTGGGACCATTATCAACTCTCTTCAGGATAAATGGAATTTCAAACAAATTATACATAAGAAGAACATTTTGGATAAATCATTTGGGATGATTACCGATATAATTCGGAGTAAAGCAGACATTTATCATTCTCACTTTCTCTTACAACATACCTTTCTTCCGTTAATCTTCAACAAAAGACCATTGATAGGACATGGACATGGAACCGACATCAGAGACGATTTGGACAAATTCTTGAGATCAAAGATTGTCAAGTTTAATTTGAAGAGATGTGATCGTATTCTTACGAGCACACCAGATATTTTCAAAACAGCAAAAGAGTATCGTGAAGATGCTATTTATCTTCCCAATCCAATTGATTTAGAATATTTTCACCCTAAAGAAAAGGAACCTTCAGAAGAAAGAACTAAAGTACTAATTGCAGGAAAATTAAGCACTTTTAAAGGATCTCAAATTGCGATAAGAGCTCTAAGTCAAGTCAAAGAAGAAGTTGAAGTTTCAGTAATAAAGTACGGAGTTCATTTCAATAAACTGTCATCATTAGCGCAAAGTCTTGGCCTTGAATTAAACATCTTACAACCTGTTCATAGATCCAAAATTAGAGAGTTATATTGGAATCATGATGTGATTATGGATCAATTTATAGTAGGATGTCCAGGAATGGTTTCATTAGAAGCAATTTCGTGCGGAACGCCTTCTATAACACACGTATCCTCTGATATAGAAGAATATGAAAAACTGCCAATAAAGGGAGTAAATAGTGAAGAGAAAATAATTGAAGTTCTAAAATCACATGATCTCAAAGAGATATGGAAGAAACAATATGAATATGTCAAAGAGAATCACAATCTACCAGATCTAATGAAACAAGTCGATAGACTATACAAAGAACTACTCTGATTCACTCTGATTTGATATTTCATCTTCATGTTGATTATTATCTTTGTTTCTTCTAAGATATTTTCGAATGACAAATACAATGTATGTTATAGCAATGACTGAATAGATAGCAAATAAAATCCATTTAACCATATTTTGCATTGGAACTACAAGAATAATTATGTAAAACACGAAGTGAATTAGAAGATGCAGATTTTTGATATCAATTTTGAGCTTGAATTTTCTTATTACGAAGATAAAAGATAGCAAGAAATAGCTTAATGATCCAGCTATCCATCCTGTAGTTAATCCGATCAATTCCCATCTCTGTAGTGTAAAAACCCAAAAGATTCCAGTAACAGCTGCTGAGATTATCCCAAAAAGAGTACTTTGCTTAATATAATAGGTTCCAGTTTGAAGAGCAGCTAATGGAGTATTGATCAGGAGAATTACTTGGTACATTGTTAACAGAGAGAAAACAATGGGAATACCTCGATAATCAGTACCAAGAATTGCTAATGGATCTGAAATTGCAATTAAACTAGTGATAATTACACTGGCAGGAATAATCAGCTTGTAACCTAGAGAAATTGTTCTCGAAAGGGTCTCAGAATCTGGTTTCTTGTCGTATGTATTAATATCAGCTGAAATTTTTGCTATTATACTTCCACCTAATGCTATTGACATGACTGATACGAATTGGGATAACGTAAGAGCCATACTATACCGACCTAAGGCTTCACCAGGTATGTATTTGTTGACTAAAGGAACGGTCAAGTATCTCATCAATTCATTTGAAAGTGAACCTATAATGCAGAAAAATGCAAAAATAGAAACCCGCTTTATTAACTTCCAATCGTAATTCCAGAAAATTTCTGAGAGTTTGTTTTTTCTGAATAGAAAGAAGAATAGAAGACCACCACTAACAAACCTTAACCCCATGTCAATAAGAACAAGTGTTTTTATTGTAAAGATTGCGGGATAGAAATATACCACAAGTGTAAGAGCAAAGAATATGAGACGAGGAATTCCCTCAGCCAATATTCCCCAATTTGATCTACCAATTGAAGTTGCTATTCTTCTTAAATAATAGAGTAAGGAATATGAGACACTATAGGAAACACAAAGATAAGCGCCAACATCTGGAGAAACAAGATTCAGAGCAAAAACAAATACACCAATAATTATACTTAGAAAAATGCCAATCAAGAAAATGAAATTAGAACTCATTGCATTCTTCAGAGATTTATCCTCATCATGTTCTGGTACATATCTACGAATTCCACTTGAAGCACCTGTTGTAATTGGATAAGTTACTAACATTGCAGTGTAGATTAGAAGAGAGAATACACCATAAGCAGCTTCTCCAAGAATTATTCCTACAACAAACTGATTTAGAACCCATCCAGCGTTTACAATGTTGATGATAAATAGCCTAGCAAAATTATGTTTGATAGAATAGGTTCTTCCAAAAAACAGGTTCTTTAGTTTCTTCAAGCGCTTTGACATCTGGCGTATGAAAAAAGCAGCCTAAGATAATATAACTCTTTTGAAATAGTCGAATTGAGATTTTTATGTTAAGCAGAATGTTTATTAATAATTTCTAAAATATAAAAACAGCTTTCTTTATTAGTTGATGCGAATGACACGATATCTAGCAATTGGACCCCACCCTGACGATGTAGAAGTTGGATGCGGAGCAACTTTATTTTCTTTGCTCCAACCAGAAGATGAGTTATATTATGTTATAATGAGTATGTGCTTGGATATACCCAGGAACACAAATATTGAACAAGAATGGGATAAAACTATCGCATTTCTAAAGGAAAATTTGAGGTGTAAAGTAACAGCTGAAGCACTGAATTTCACTAATAGAAGAATGCTAGAAGAGCATATGGAAATTCGAGCAACTTTAGAGAAAATTAAAAGAGAATTCTCCCCTGATGTAGTTATTACATCATCTCCTAAAGATATACATCAAGATCATAAATACATAGGAGAAGAAGTCACAAGAGTATTCAGAGAGAGTTCAATTATAACTTACGAAATTCCTAGATCTGTTGGGAAGTTTACCCCTAACATATATGTTGCAGTTAATCAATCTGATGTGGATAAAGCAATCAAAATGATATCTTTCTATGAAAGTCAAGCTGGACAAAATTATATGAAGCTAGATTTGATAGAGGGAACACTTAAACACAGAGGTGGAGAAGTGGGAAGAAAATATGCTCAAGCTTTTGAATCAAATAGATTGATAATTGAAAACAAAGATGGAATTAGAAAACTAGGTTAATATCCGTATAGTTTAGCTATCTTTTTTGTGTGTTTTTCGATAGTCTCAATCTCTTCCTTAGTAAATGAAGGTTTGTAGTAAGTAGGAGGTTTTAAGAAATCCTTATACTTATTCTTAATATAATCTAACGCTTCAGAGGGTAATTCAAGATGATTGAATATTTGATCAATTACTTCTTCAGTGTTACTTGTTAAATCCTCATATCTAACCAAAAGAGAAGCTTTTGCTATATTTTCATTTTCTTTCAGAATTCTATCGATATATTTGTAGATATAAGTCCAATATATAGCCCATCCTTCCACATATGTACTTTTGTTACTCCACAATCTTCTAATTTCTTCAACCTCTTCAGTAGTATCAACATTGATTATTATTTTACCTGTTCCAAATTCACGATGACCTATGATTTTTGTCCAATGTAATAATCTTTCATCATCTGCTTCTAGTTGAGTAATAATTGCGTCTTGTTTAACTAAAGAAGCAATATGATTTATGGGGTGTCTAACCATTATGATAAATTTAGCAGCTGGCAACATTTTGAGTATATATTCAAGTCTTGGAAGAGCGTAATTATTTTTAGTAACATAACTCGAGCATTTCTGATTGATTAATAATTTCTTAATATGGTCTGGATAGAAATTTTCAAACTCTGGATTACTTACATCCTCACTAAAGATATTACTTACTTTTTCATCTTGAGCATCATCAAAGAATTTATTCCAGAGCGACTCTTCTATAGATTCATGGCTATTACGATTAACAACTACTCGGTCTTTATGTACACGATGAACAGGTTTTCTGAAAATGAAAAACAGTACATTAGCTATCTTTTGTATCCAATGGGGAATATATGCACATACAGCATGAAGGTACCTATGTTTACCAACTTCTGGATGATCACCAATCATTTCAACAGTAATGGTTGTTCCAGCTCTAGCAAAACCTGTGACATAAATAGGCTTAACTTCTTCTATCTTCTCCATTTTCTTTCTTAATCTTCTTGATTCCCATTTAGAGAGCTTAAAAGCTAACTTTGGATGATTATCAAAAAATCGTGCTACATAATACATAGGTACCGGAAATTTGAATTCCTTTATTTTCTTGGGATTAGGATTAGCTTCAGACAAGATAATTCACAAAAAATGTATTTTCAAGTAAATAAAAAAGCTTACTATGCAAATTAGATAAGAAGAATCAAAATTTCTTAAGATGCTATATTTAATTTTCAACCAAAATGTTGAAAAATGGAATAATAACTGTTGATTAACCATGAATAAAAAATTGAAAATTGCTTTAATCACTACAGGGATTATTATTGTCTTAGTCGTTGGAACTGGCGTTACTTTTATGCAAGTAATTGAGAGAAAATATAAACCTACTGCTCTAAATCTAGATGATGCTCCTCAAAATATTATAGATATCAAAGATGATCTCTCAGCAAAGTTAGAAATTGATACT